>DATGSG010000103.1:0-10945 GCA_035302925.1 Virgibacillus sp.
CCCATACAAATTGGCTCTCATTATCACTTTTATGAAGCGAATAATGCTTTAGCATTTAATCGAGAAGAAGCGTATGGCAAACGTTTAAATATTCCGGCGGGGGCTGCAGTCCGCTTTGAACCTGGTGATGAAAAAGAGGTACAGTTGATTGACTATGCTGGAAAAAGAGAAGTTTATGGTTTTCATAATAAAGTAGACGGACCATTGGAAGGCAGGGATAAAACATGAGCTTTAAAATGTCGAGAGAACAATACGCACAAATGTATGGACCAACAACAGGTGATTCTGTTCGGTTAGCAGATACAGACTTGTTGATACAAGTTGAAAAGGATTATACGAAATACGGTGAAGAGGTCGTATTTGGTGGTGGAAAAGTGATCCGTGATGGAATGGGGCAACATCCACTGATTACCCGTGAGGAAGATGAGCGGGTTCCGGATACGATTATAACGAATGCTCTGATTCTTGACTATACAGGCATTTATAAAGCAGATTTGGCTATTCGAGACGGGAAAATTTCGGGTATTGGAAAAGCTGGAAATCCGCTTGTACAGGATAAAGTGGATATTATTATTGGCGCCTCTACCGAAGTTATTTCAGGCGAAGGGAAAATTATTACAGCAGGTGGCATTGATACGCATGTTCACTTTATAAATCCAGACCAATTTGAAGTGGCTTTATCTGGAGGAACAACGACATTGATTGGTGGTGGAGCAGGTCCAGGTGCAGGATCGAGAGCGACAACAGCAACTCCTGGGAAATGGCATATTGAGAGGATGCTAGGTGCAATGGAAGCCTTCCCGATTAATGTTGGGTTAACAGGAAAAGGCCATGCTGCTGCAAGTGAACCTTTAGCTGAACAAATTCTTGCTGGTGCTATCGGTTTGAAGATTCATGAAGATTGGGGTGCAACACCATCTACTCTTGATCATGCACTAACTGTTGCAGACGAATATGATGTTCAAATTGCCCTTCATGCTGACACATTGAATGAAGCCGGCTTTTTTGAAGATACGATGAATGCAATCAATGATCGTCTTATTCATATGTATCATACTGAAGGAGCAGGTGGTGGACATGCTCCAGATTTGATAAAATCTGCTGGTTATATGAATGTCTTACCTGCTTCAACGAATCCGACGTTACCTTACACAATAAATACAATTGATGAGCACTTGGATATGGTCATGGTTGCCCATAATTTAAATCCTTCTGTACCGGAAGATATTGCTTTTGCTGATTCACGTATTCGTAATGAATCCATTGCAGCAGAAGATATTTTGCAGGATATGGGTGTGTTTAGTATGACAAGCTCAGATGCTCAAGCAATGGGACGTATCGGAGAGGTAGCACTAAGAACATGGCAGACAGCCGATAAAATGAAAAAACAACGGGGAACGATGGAGGGCGATCATGAGCTTTCCGATAATAACCGAGTGAAGCGGTATATCGCTAAATATACGATTAACCCGGCTATTGCCCATGGGATATCGGATTACGTCGGTTCTGTTGAAGTTGGAAAAATGGCCGACCTTGTCATTTGGGATCCACAATTCTTTGGTGTAAAGCCAGAAATGATTCTGAAAAACGGTATGGCTGTTCAAAGTTTAATGGGGGATCCAAATGCTACGATTCCAACACCACAACCAATGCTTTATCGACCGATGTTTGGGGCCTTTGGAAAAGGTTTATCCCATAGTTCGATTACATTTGTTTCGCAAGCAGCTTACGATAATAATATTAAAGAAAAGCTAGGACTTGAGAAAATGGTACTTCCTGTTCACGGTATTCGTCAGCTTACAAAGAAAGATATGAAGTTAAATTCAGCAACACCTGATATCGATGTCGATCCACAAACCTATGAAGTGAAAATAGATGGAGAAGTGCTTACATGTGATCCTGTTGATGTCGTACCAATGGGGCAACGTTATTTCTTATTTTGAGGTGAAAAAATGATTGTAGAAGAAATCGTAATGAATATAAGAGATTTAGCAGCGGATGAAATAAATCATCGTCATAAAGAGGTGGTTTATTTAGAGAGTGCTCATTTAATGAAACGCATTCAGCGTGTAGAAACGGACCATGGTCGTGAAATTGGGATTCGTTTAAAGAATTCGAAAGACCTTGAAGCTGGAGACGTACTGTTTATGGATGATGAGAATATGATTATTGTCGATGTCCAATCAGATGATTTAATTGTCATTAGCCCTCGTAGTATGCATGAAATGGGTACAATAGCCCATCAACTCGGTAACCGGCATTTACCAGCACAATTTGAAGGAAATGATATGCTTGTGCAGTATGATTATCTCGTCGAGGAATTATTAGAGGAAGAGGCTATTCCTTTTAAACGTGAGGAACGTAAGGTAAAACAAGCCTTTCGACATATCGGACATAGTCATGATTAATCCAACACTATCGTTATTCCAGCTATGTGATTCCAATTTTCCAGTCGGATCTTTTAGTCAGTCATTTGGACTTGAGACGTATCTTCAACAGGATACGGTCCGGAATTCGGATACATTTACAGAATGGCTAACCGTTTATGTGAAAGAACAACTCGCCTATGCGGATGGTATTGCAGCAAGGATTGTATATGATGCACTTGGTCATGGAGAGTTAGAGAAAGTATGGGAACTGGATCGTCTGTTAACTGTACAAAACCTAGCTCGAGAATCCCGAGATGGCACACAACGTATGGGGGATAGCATGTTGAATATATCTGATTCTATTTATAACCTACCGTTGTTGTCCACATACCGAGATCGAATTAGAAATAAAGAGGCATTTGGACATCCGGCCATTGTCTTTACGATGGTCAGCCACCATTTACAAGCAGATAAGGAAACAACTATTTTATATTATTTATATTCAACCGTAATCAGTCTCATTCAAAATGCTGTTCGAGCTATTCCACTAGGACAAACGGAGGGACAGAAGATTATTTATGCTTTTCAAACCGAGTTGAAAGAAGCAACCGATAAAATCATGCATTTAGATGAAGCAGAATTTGGCGTTGTTTCGCCAGGTCTTGAACTTTCACAAATGCAACATGAGCGTGTCGGAATACGGATTTTTAGTTCATAATCTGATGCATACGAAATCTATGAAAGGATGTCTTAACTATGGAACCAATTAAAATAGGTGTAGGTGGTCCAGTAGGGGCCGGAAAAACAATGCTCGTTGAAAAAATTACCCGCGCATTAGCCGATGAAGTAAGTATGGCAGTTATCACAAATGATATTTATACGAAAGAAGATGCTAAATATTTAGTTGAACATGGTGTGTTAGATGATGATCGAATTGTTGGGGTAGAAACCGGTGGCTGTCCACATACCGCAATTCGTGAAGATGCGTCAATGAACTTCGCAGCGATTGACGAACTGAAAGATAAACATTCTGATCTTGATCTGATTTTTGTAGAAAGTGGTGGAGATAATCTAGCCGCCACTTTCAGTCCAGAGCTTGTTGATTTCTCTATCTATATTATTGATGTGGCTCAAGGGGAGAAAATCCCCCGTAAAGGCGGACAAGGAATGATCAAGTCAGATTTATTTATCATTAATAAAACTGATTTAGCGCCATATGTTGGTGCCAGACTTGAAGTTATGGAATCTGATACAAAGATATTCCGTGGTGAAAAACCATTTTACTTTACGAATTTAAAGGATGATTCGGGACTTGATGATGTTATTGACTGGGTTAAAAAGCATGCCTTGTTAGAAGGGCTCGGCCAAGATGTCTAAATGGACAGGTGTTCTCAAACTAGATATGGAGAATCGTCGAGGTCGAACCGTAGCTAAGAAAGTTTATTTTCAGGGTGCATTTAAGGTGATGCGCCCTGTTTATCATAATAATGGGAGTACCCCCTGTTATTATGTGTTGAATCCGGGTGGCGGATATTTGGATGGTGATACGTATAGTATGACTGTTTCACTGGATGAGGGAGCAGAATTAACGCTGACAACACAATCGTCAACAAAGGTATATAAAACCCTTCATTCACATGCATACCAAGAGACAACATTTTATTTAAAAAAGGACAGTTACTTAGAATATTTACCAGATGCACTCATAGCATATAAGGATGCAAAGTATTACCAAAAAAATGTTGTACATATGGCCGAAGGTGCTACATTGCTTTATTCGGATATCGTGACTCCCGGTTGGTCTCCAGAAGGAAAACAGTTTAGTTATGATATGCTTCGCCTGAAAAATGAGATCTACATGGAGGGCGAGTTGGTAGCATTTGATCATATCAAGTTACAGCCTGGAGAACAGGATATGACAGGACTTGGATTCATGGAAGGTTATACTCATTTAGGCTCCTTTATCGTAATAGGGGAAAAGACGGATGAGAAGTTACTTGATCAATTATATGAAGCCATTCAGAAGGAGACCGGTGATTTTTCCTTTGGATTATCACAACTGACTGTTCCCGGTTTTAGCGTTCGGATCATGGCGAACTATACACAGGTTATCGAACGAATCATTACCGTTTGCCATCATATTATTACGGATGAGTGGTATCAGAAAAAGCCGAGCTTCTTACGGAAATACTAAACAACCTATCCGGCAACTACGCAAAAGTTGTCGGATATGTTCATTTTACGTAGGGTTATTTTTCATAAATAATAAGGGTGGAGCTGAGAGTATGAAAAAAATAAATTTACTAATCGCCTTCATTCTCATTGTTATGGTAAGTGCTTGTTCAAGCAATAGTGGAAACGAAGACGAACAAACAAACGAGGACGTTACCAAGAAGGATGAATTGGTATTAGCTGTTGGCGGCGAAACAGAGGAGGGCTTTGATCCGACGACAGGCTGGGGCATGTATGGGTCTCCCTTGTTTCAAAGTACGTTATTAAAGTATGACAAAGAGTTCATGATTGAAAATGACATCGCCACAGAATACGATGTGAGTGAAAACGGTTTGGAATACACGGTAGAGATTCGAGAGGATATCAAGTTTTCTGATGAAGAACCTCTTACAGCAAAAGATGTTGTATTTACTTTTGAAACGGCGAAAGAAAGCGATTCGGTGATCGATTTAAGTAATCTTGATAAAGTAGAAGCAACAGATGAGAAAACAATCGTATTTACATTAAAGCAGCCGGAATCTTCATTTATTTCGCATCTTGTAACAACCGGGATTGTCCCTGAACATGCGTATGATGACACATACAATGAAAATCCGATTGGCTCTGGTCCTTATCAATTGGTGCAATGGGATAAAGGACAGCAACTGATTGTTGAACAAAACCCTCATTATTATGGAGAGAAATCCGAATTTAATAAGTTAACCTTTCTTTTCCTAGAAGAAGATACGGCATTTGCAGCGGCAAAAGCCGGGGAAGTAGATATTGCAGCGATTACACCTAGTTTCGCCAAACAAGATGTTCCTGGAATGGAGCTCATAGAATTAGATACCGTCGATAATAGAGGGATTGTATTTCCTTATATAGAGGCGGGCGAAGAAACAGAAGACGGCGTACCGATTGGCAATGATGTGACCGCAGATGAAAATATTCGTAAAGCAATAGATATAGCCGTAAATCGTGAAGCATTGGTGGAAGGTGTGTTGGATGGGTTTGGAACGCCAGCTCATTCGGTAGCAGATCACCTGCCATGGTGGAATCCAGATACAAAAATAAAAGACAATGAAATGGAAAAGGCAAAAAAGATGTTGGATGAAGCTGGATGGAAGGAAAATAGCCAAGGTGTCCGGGAAAAAGATGGGTTGGAAGCTGCTTTCACTTTACTTTATCCTGCAGGGGATGAAATTCGTCAATCACTATCCCTTACGGTTGCAGAAGAACTTAAAGATTTGGGCATTCACGTGGAAACCGAAGGGCAAAGCTGGAATGACTTAGAGAAAACGATGTTCTCCAATCCGGTTATGATGGGGTGGGGGAGTCATGATCCACTTGAAATGTATAATATTTACAGCAGTGAAACAAGGGGTGAGGGCTTCTATAATACAAACTATTATTCCAATCCGATTGTCGATGAATACATGGAAAAGGCCATGCGTTCAACTACACAAGAAGAAGCAAATGAATATTGGCAGAAAGCCCAGTGGGATGGTGAAACAGGATTCTCATCCAAAGGGGATGCGCCATGGGTCTGGCTGATTAATCTAAAACATCTTTATTTAGTAGATGAAAACTTGGACATTGGGGATCAAAAAATACAGCCACATGGTCATGGCTGGCCTGTCACAGACTTTATTAGTGAGTGGCAGTGGAAGGAATAGCAGTTCGTTGCATGTGTACCGTAGACTAATCATATGTATGATTGCAACTTATGATCAATCAGGCTATCCCTCAATTCAGTCTGTAATTTGACTACTTACTTGTCAAAGTTAATGAATTTCATAATACCGATTTAGTGCCACATCGCTACAGCATATAGTTTCGTTTAACCATTCTTAACTACATACTGTATCGGTGTTGCTGATTTTGGCAATTATGAAATTCATTCAATGTCTTAGAATAAAGCAAGAAAAGAAAGAGGGATGGCATGCGTTTTAAAAAAATGGCTATATATATATTGAGGGTTTTGTTTAGATTAGCAACGTTATTAATTGCCATTAGCATCCTATCCTTTATACTTGTGAGTCTTTCACCAATTGACCCTGTCCAATCGTATATTGGTGCGGATATGACAAGGGTTAGTCCGGATCAACGTGAAAACATCGCTGAATATTGGGGATTAAATGAATCAAAAGTACAGCAATTTATGAGTTGGGGAAAGTCTATATTACAGGGAGATTTAGGAACATCCTTATTATATAGGAGTAAAGTTATTGATGTAATTGGAGAGCGGTTTTTAGCTTCATTGGCATTGCTCGTTGTCGCCTGGGTTATTTCCGGTGTGGTCGGTTTCTTATTAGGGATCATTGCGGGTATGAAGAACGGTACATGGATTGATCGTCTGATTAAAGGATTTTGCTTTACACTTGCTTCGACCCCAGCTTTTTGGATGGGTCTCTTATTGTTAATGTTCTTTTCTGTTTGGCTCGGCTGGTTTCCAATTGGTTTGAGTTCACCGGCGGGAGTACTCTCAGCAGATGTTTCACTGATAGAACGTTTACGCCATTTGGTTTTACCTGCCTTAACCTTAAGTATTTTAGGGGTCGCAAACGTAACCTTACATACGAGGCAAAAACTGGTGGAAGTGCTTGAAAGTGAATATATCCGTTTTGCCAAGGCGAAAGGAGAGCGAGGAATAACCTTAGTTTGGCGTCATGGTATACGGAATATATCCTTACCAGCGATCTCCCTGCACTTTGCCTCGTTTGGGGAGCTATTTGGAGGTGCGGTGTTAGCGGAACAAGTGTTTTCATACCCGGGCCTTGGTCAAGCGATTGTTCAAGCAGGTCTTGGTAGTGATATCCCACTATTATTAGGGATCGTTCTATGTAGTGCGCTCTTCGTGTTTATCGGAAATTTTTTAGCAGACTTTTTATATATGATAATTGATCCTCGGATGAGAAGGAGAAGTGGGACGTAATGCTTGATCGCGCGATCAATGGAAAACAGTTTAAAATAAACTTCAATGTCAGGAAACGGATTACGATTAGCACGGCCCTTGTCCTCCTCATCATGATTGGTAGTGGTTTATTTATCGACGCTGAAAATCTTACTGTCAATATGGAAATAAAAAACCAATCACCTTCCCTTACACATTTGTTTGGAACGGATTGGTTAGGAAGAGATATGCTCATGCGTACGCTAAAAGGATTGACTTTTAGTTTCGGCGTAGGCATACTTGCGGCATTATTAAGTACGCTAATTGCTTTACTACTCAGCCTGTTTTCTACCTGGAATAAAACAACAGATTATATCGTTACCTGGTTAATCGATTTATTTTTAAGTGTCCCACATATTGTTACGTTACTATTAATTTCGTTTGCCCTTGGTGGTGGATTTAAAGGGGTTGTTATCGGACTTGCTTTAACACATTGGCCAAGCTTAACCCGTTTATTAAGAGCGGAAGTACTGCAAATCAAAGCGGCGGACTATGTAGGAGTTTCGCGTCGTTTGGGAAAATCTCGCCTTTGGATTGCACGCCATCACTTTCTGCCCCATATATTCCCGCAGCTGCTCGTCGGGTTTATTTTGCTGTTTCCACATGCCATTTTACATGAGGCTTCCATCACCTTTTTAGGTTTTGGATTATCTACGGAAACCCCGGCTATCGGAATCATATTATCGGAATCGACGCGTTATTTGTCAACAGGTCTATGGTGGCTCGCTTTTTTCCCAGGATTATCATTACTCATTATGGTTGGCCTTTTTGATGCACTCAGCCGAAGCGGACAGAGGATTCTTGATCCGTTTCATGGACAAAGGGGATAAGGAGGAAACATCATGCGCATAGATAAGGGGAGACAAACCGATCAGGTCCCATTGCTAGAAGTGAGGGATTTTTCCTTAACATTCGAAGAATCAGATAACGTCTCTCCTGAAACAGAGTTGGACGTTATACATAAGCTAGACATAACCATCTATCAAGGGGAAATTGTAGCTGTTGTAGGTGCCAGCGGATCTGGAAAAAGCTTATTGGCAAATGCTGTTTTAGGTGTACTACCAGAAAACGCAGTTACAAAAGGTATCTTGAATTATAAAGGAAAAGAACTTTCTAGGAAAAGACAAATCGCCTTACGTGGCAATGAAATTTCGCTAATCCCACAATCTGTAAATGCGCTTGATCCATTAATGAAAACAGCTAAACAAGTTCAAGCGGTGATTAAAAACAAGGACAAGCAAACGATTCAGCAGTCCATTTTTAAAAAAGTGGGTTTAGCTGATGGTACGGGTGATCTGTACCCCTTTGAACTATCTGGTGGTATGAGCAGAAGAGTACTTGCTGCAACCGCGATGGTTAGTGGCGCAAATTTAGTGATTGCAGATGAACCGACACCAGGTCTGGATCCAAAGGCGCTCAACGATACAATCACACATATGAAACAGATGGCAGTAGATGGGAAAGGGATCATGTTTATTACGCATGATATTAATGTGGCTTTACAAGTAGCAGATATGATTGTCGTTATGAACGGGGGTGAAACAGTGGAACATGCCCAAGCGAAAGATTTTACAGGCAAAGGGGAAAATCTAAAACACCCTTATACAAAAGCATTGTGGAATGCACTGCCACAAAATGACTTTTCATCTCCTAGGTTAAAAACCGCTTTTTCTGAAGGGGAGAAAGCTCCCATAAGTCCGGTAACGGCAGCTAAAGATGAAGTCAGCATGCTCGAGGTTAAAGGAATTAGTTATCATTATCCAGATTCCCCATGGCTATTCAAAAACATGCATTTTACTATCAAGCCTGGTGAGATTGTTGGGGTCTTTGGCGATAGTGGCTCGGGTAAGTCAACGATGGGGAAAATCATTGGTGGATACAAAGAACCAGTGGAGGGAAAGATATGGATAGATGGCCGGTGCATTTCGAGCGCAGCTGTTCACCCTGTACAAGTCGTTTGGCAACATCCAGAAATGTCAATTAACCCAAGATGGCGTATGCGTCGTATCTTGAAAGAAGAAGGCAATCTAAATGTAGAGTTCATGAAAGCATTCGGTATTAAAAAAGAGTGGCTGTCGCGTTTGCCAAGAGAGTTATCTGGTGGTGAATTACAGCGTTTCTCTCTGGCACGAGCGCTTGCAGGTGATGTAAAATATCTGATTGCAGATGAAATCACAACGATGCTTGATGCTGTCACTCAGGCGGAAATCTGGCATGTCGTGCTCAAATTAGCAAAGGATCGGAATATTGGTGTGCTCGCGATTAGCCACGATCAACAGCTATTACAAAGAGTATCTGACCGCATCATTAACTTTGCAGATATAAAATAGAAACTTTTATTTTTGGGAAAAAGGTATATTTTTTATGTGAAAGGGTATATCATCATTAAAGTGCTTGATCAAAAAGAGGAGTAGAGAATTGGAGTCGATTGACTATAAATAGATTATAGGAATTCGGTTATTCGATGTTTATATTCGGATATTTGGACAATCACAAAAGCAATATTCAAGGAGGTATTTCTGATGGTCGATGAATTTGAAGTAGAACCGGTATTTGAATACAGACAGCACGAACGACATCAGTTTAAGCTGGTCATAGATGGTCGTAAATATAAAGGTGACTATCAAGATGGTAAAATTCAATGGTTAAATCCGCATCCGAAGCAAGTGGTTAGCGAGAGTGAATTAAGAGCAGTTGAAGCAGAAGTATTTGAATTATTAGGTGCACATGGGGTGAGGGATGAAACAGAACACATTGAAATAGAGCCGATGCCGAGCTGTGAAAGTCGTCAGATTCATGTATTTAAATTGAAAATAAATGGTGAAGAATTTAAGGGAACGTTTCGTAATGAAGAGATAGAATGGTTTCATCCCAAACCAAGACGTAAAATAAAAGCGGAACGTGTTGAAAAAGTAGAAGAAAAAGTACGAGAAAAAATAAAAGAGAAATTTGAATAGTTCTTATTAAAAAAACCCCTTATCTCTATGGCGAAAGCATTACGCCATAGAGATTTTTTGTGGTTATCATGAGCATCATCACTTGGGAGTGGTCAAAGAGCGCGTGATCGAGTGTTATCCGTTAAAGCGGTTACTTGGGAGTGGTCAAAGAGCGCGTGATCGAGTGTTATCCGTTAAAGCGTTGACTTGGGAGTGGTCAAAGAGCGCGTGATCGAGTGTTATCCGCTAAAGCGGTCACATGGAAGCGGCCAAAGAGCGCGTGATCGAGTGTTATCCGTTAAAGCGTTGACTTGGGAGTGGTCAAAGAGCGCGTGATCGAGTATTATCCGTTAAAGCGTTGACTTGGGAGCGGCCAAAGAGCGCGAAATCGAGTGTTATCCGCTAAAGCGGTCACTTGGAAGCGGCCAAAGAGCGCGTGATCGAGTGTTATCCGCTAAAGCGGTCACTTGGAAGCG
>DATGSG010000104.1:0-12657 GCA_035302925.1 Virgibacillus sp.
CAAGCAACCCAATTAAAGAACAGTTCTGTTGTCTGTTTTTTTCATACGTCCATAACCAAATTGATTGCTGGTCAGGACCAGGAGACAATTGAAAAAGTAGAACTCACCAATCAGGAAAATGGGGTCATTTCCTATTTACCGATTGATGAAGTCATTGTTAACCATGGTTATGAGCGGGATGCAACATTACTTGAAAGTAGTGAGTTGGAAATTGAGATAGAAGATGATTATTTTATTGCAGGTACTGTTAATAGTGAGTCTTCGGTAGCTGGATTATATGCGGCTGGGGATATTCTTATGCATGATGGAAAATTAAACTTGATCGCAGGCGCTTTTCAAGATGCCGCAAATGCTGTAAATCAAGCCAAACAATATATTCAACCTGATGCAAATAAAGAGGGAATGGTGTCTTCTCATAATGACGTATTTAAAAAACGGAATAAGGAACTGGTTCAAGAAAAAAGAAATAACTTATAAAAGACATCAGAAGGGCTCCTCTCATTTCCTAATAAAAACTATTTCTGATTTATTCGTTTGATTCTGTCGAATTGGAAGTAAATCTCACATTTCTTCCCGCATCCTATTACATTTGCTCAAAATATGTTAAACTATAAGAGTATAATAACAACGATAATAAACAAGTGGGTGGATCCATGTGGAATAGTAGTGAATTAATAATTGCCTTTCTCATCGCCAGTGGAACATCATTACTGATTACTCCACTCATTGTGAAACTAGCAATCAAAATAAATGCGGTCGATAAACCTGATCATAATAGAAAGATGCACAAGGGCGCGAAGCCCAGCATGGGTGGATTAGCGATCTTCATCGGTGTCGCTGCTGGATTTATATACTTACAACCGGTACATGAACATTTAAATGCGATTATAATTGGTGCCTGTATCATGCTCATTACAGGGATCATTGATGACTTATTTGAACTACGAGCTTCCTATAAACTAGTTGGACAACTTTCCGCAGCACTTGTCGTTGTCTCTTCTGGCTTAATTATTGAAAAATTAACGATTCCATTTATCGGCACGGTTTATATTGGTAGTTTTGGAATTGTGTTAACGATTATTTGGATTTTAGCTGCATCGAATGCCATTAATTTAATAGATGGATTGGATGGACTGGCCGCAGGTGTCTCTGCGATCGCTCTATCTAGTATCTTCATTATGGCCATTATGGATTACCGGATCGTTGTCGTTTATTTGTCCGTGATTTTAGTTGGTAGTTGTCTTGGATTTCTCGTTCATAACTTCCATCCATCAAAGATTTTCATGGGGGATACGGGAGCCTTATTCTTAGGATATTCCATTGCGATTGTTTCGATGTTAGGATTGTTTAAGAATGTTGCCTTTTTTAGTTTTATTGTTCCTGTTATCGTCATTGCGATTCCGATCTTCGATACGATTCATTCGATGATTAGAAGGAAAATTAAAAAGCAGGGAATTGCTACGGCAGATCACGAACATATTCATTATCAATTGATGAATATGGGGTATTCACACCGTACATCGGTTCTGATTATTTATGCATTTAGCATATTCTTTGGGTGCATGGCGATCATCTTTAACAGTGCAACATTGCTTACTTCATTAATTATTTTAGGGATTATCTTTATTGGCATTCAGCTCATATCCGAAATTGCGGGGATTACGTTCTTTAGACACCAACCGATGCTAAATCGATTAAAAAGGGTGACAGGAAGCGAGAATAAATGAAAGTTTAATAGATTCTTAGGAGATCATAGACTTCCCCTTTATGTAAACAGCATTAAAAACTGTCTAGATGAAGGGGAAGTTATTTTCGATTTGGAATAGGAACTCTTCATATACTGTTGGTAATACAGACTCAATCATATCTTCAATCTGTTTATACTCAATAAATACAGAGGCATTAATTGGCAAAATATCCCATTTATGATATGGTATTAATGGAGTTATAAACTTTGGGGGAATGAAAAAAATGAAAGCATTAAGAGTATTGGCTATTATGATGATATTAATGGCCTTTTCAATCTTACAACCATTAATGTTTAATGATTTAAATGTATCAACAGCGGAAACAGAAATTAGTGGAGAGAATATTCTTACACAAGAAATTATTGATGAATTTATTCAGGAACTTAATAGTTTTAGAGCAGAAGAAGGTTTACAACCAGTTGTCTATAATTATGATATTCAAGCTGGTGCGGATATCAGAGCGGGAGAAACAGGTATTGAATTTAGCCATACGCGACCAAATGGGGAAGGTTTTAGTTCAGCCTTTGAAAACCCGAACGAGGCTATTCGAATGGAGAATATCGCCGGGGGATATTCTACGGTTAGCGCGGTGTTTCAAGGTTGGAAAGACTCAGAAGGTCATCGAGCTAATATGTTAATCCCAGATTTAAAATCAGTTGTTTTAGGGTTAAATAGCCCAGACGAAGCGGATATGTCACCGTATTGGGTATTAATTGGCTCGGGTTACGCAGAACCTACAGACGAGAACGAAGAAGAGTCTGAAGGCGAAGAGGAAGGATCTGAATCTGAAGAACCAGAAGAAGATACTGAATCAGAAGAAGAAGATGCAGCCAAAGAAGACGATGATACAGCCAAAGAAGAAGATGATACAGCTAAAGAAGAAGATGATACAGCCAAAGAAGAAGATGATACAGCCAAAGAAGAAGATGATGCAGCCAAAGAAGAAGATGATGTAGCTAAAGAAGAAGATGATAGAGCTAAAGAAGAAGATGATGTAGCTAAAGAAGAAGATGATAGAGCTAAAGCTGAAGCGATAGCTAAAGAAGAGGCCGATGCAGCTAAAGAAGCAGAGGATCAGGCTAAAGCGGAAGCGGATAGAGCTAAAGAAGAGGCAGATAGAGCTAAAGCCGAAGCGATAGCTAAAGAAGAGGCCGATGCAGCTAAAGAAGCCGAGGATAGAGCTAAAGAAGAGGCCGATGCAGCTAAAGAAGAAGCCGATAGAGCTAAAGAAGCCGAGGATCAAGCTAAAGCCGATGCGATAGCTAAAGAAGAAGCCGATAGAGCTAAAGAAGAAGAGGATTTAGCTAAAGAAGCAGGGGATAGCGCTAAAGATGATGCTGATACAGCTAAAGCCACCCCTACAGCCACACCAGATCAAGCTAAAGAATCAGCAAGTAAGGAAGTAAATGAGGAAGGTCAAAGACTTCCTGATACGGCATCACCAACATGGAACATCATGTTTGCAGGTTTCTTGCTTGTCTTAGGGTGCCCACTGCTCCTTATGACGAACCGACGGATTAAAAAGAGAAGATAAGATTTACTTAGAAAACACAATATGGATAAATAGCATCCTCTCCCCTTCAGGTAGACAGATTTAAAACTGTTTGATCTAGAGGGGGAGTTTTTTGTGTACAGTAAATTGTATGCAAGTCCATGTAAAGAGAGGAGGGGGGCTCATATCCAGCTACAAGAATATTTAGCAGAAATAAAAAACGGCCTTAGCCCGAAATCTTAATGGGCTAAAGCGGTTTTCATAGCTTGTTTATTATTACCCCGATCAATTTGATGGGTTGTCATTCATCTTAGTTATTCATAATCATAATAAGAGTCAGGCAATGAAGTATCCTCTTCCTCGGCTTCCTGTTCTTCTATAGGTTCCTCGACCGGTTCTTCCACGGGCACCTCAGCTTCTTCGTCACCTTCATCTGTCTTGTTGTCGCTCTCTGCCGTGTTAATGATGTTAAGATGTCTCTTCAATCGATCCCTTGTCTCTTCAAGTGCCACTTCATCTAATTGCCAATAATAGATATTGCTGGGCTGATAATCTTCACCTTCTAATGTGTATGACTCTACATCTAGATCCATACCGCTTGTGCCATAAGAGATAAAGCTTTTCATCTCACTGAAGGTCATGTTTGTTGTCATATTCTCACCAACAGCATCAATGATATTATCGATTTTCATAACGGAACTAACAGATACTGATTTATTAATGACCGATTTAATAATATCTAACTGACGTTTACCACGTTCAATATCATTATCAAGCTTTCGTGTGCGTGCAAGTGCGAGTGCTTCTTCTCCATTCACTGTTTGATGACCTTTTTGTAGATGAATGGAATCTCGTTTATCCATGGAATCTGATTCCTTAAATTCATAAGGAACGTCGACTTCAATGCCATCAATGGCATCAATAACATCTACAAATGCATGGAAGTTAAGTTTGACATAATAATCAACGGGAATTTCAAGTAAATTTTCAACTGTATCAATAGTGGTTTGTGTTCCACCATTTGAATGGGCATGATTTATTTTCGTTTCGTATCCTATTTCAGGTACATAGACATAGGAATCACGAGGGATACTATGCATCTTCACACTTTTATCATCCTTATTAAGTGTTGCTAAGATGAGCGTGTCTGTTCTTGTAGGGCCATCGTCTTCTCGATGATCATTCTCATCTACTCCCATGATGAGTACAGAGACATTATCGTATTTAGGGTCAACCATTTCTTCACGTAGTTCTGATTTCTTACGTCCATCATTCTCATAAGAGTCTGACAATACGGAGTCTGCCTTTACATATAAATAAGTTGCATAACCGAGCACAGATAAAAACACGATGAGTGGTATTAGGACGATAAATACCCTTTTACGTAATCTTCTTTTGGTAACTTTTTTAGCCATTTAGCAATTTCCCCTTTGGATATATAAGATGCCTTAGAACGACAGAATAATCATGTTGCTATTTATGAGTGAGTACGGAACACTTATATTTATTATTAAATCATCTATAATGATTAGATTGTGGAGATTTTCAAATCAATTAAAACCAGCCCTTATTATACTATAAAAAGTTAAACTCGTATACCCATAAGAGGGTGTCTTTATACCTATGAATTTATTGGAAGGTGTTGAAACGATTGAAGGTCTAGATGTATTCAAGGTTTATTTCATTTTCATTACGTTTTGGAGCACATATGTTACAAGGAAGAGGTGGTAGCGTTCGCAAGGATTTATGAATGATTAAAGTGAAAGAGTGTCTGTTTGATTTCAGATGTTGATATTCCAGCTGTCCGAGGTAGATAGACAACATTGCAGTCTTTTTTTAAATCGTCAAATTTACCTTCCCAATCATCTCCCATTACAATCGTATGAATGTTATACTTTTTTATATCGATTCTTTTTTGATCCCAGGAATCTTCCGGTATCGTCTGATCAACATAGCGAATCGCATCGATGATCAATTTCCGTTCATGATAACGATGAAAGGCTTGTTTTTCTTTCGCGCGATTAAATGCATCCGTGGAAATTCCCACGATAAGGTAGTCGCCCAACTCTTTGGCACGACGGAGTAAATTGATATGACCAGAGTGAAGCAAGTCAAATGTACCATAGGTTATGATTGTTTTCATATAGGATTCCTCCAAATCAGACGAGAAGCGAGTAGGATATGAATTGTTTTTCTTATTTTACCATAAAGGCGGCATTATATATATAGTATGTTCTAATTGGTCAACATCAGTTGTTGGAATCGATTCTTATCTATAAACTTCCCATTCAACGTAAATTCAAACATGAAATGATAAGATAATCTATAAACAACAAGGGGGATTAAAATGAAAAGAATCTTCATCGGTCTATTACTTTTACTGAACGTAGTCGGTTGCGCGAATCATGAAGTAATCGAAACTATGACAGATCATGCGAATCAGGATGAGGACTTGTCATTACTATCTCCCAAGCGGATCGTAAATATTGCTCATCGTGGTGCTTCCGGTCATGCTCCTGAACATACATTAGTTTCCTATGAGACGAGCGAAGAGATGACGGGAGATTATCTTGAAATTGATTTACAAATGACGAAGGATAATCAATTAATCGCCATGCATGATGCGGAACTATCGCGGACGACAGATGGTGATGGGTTCGTCAAAGATCATACCATCGATGAAATAAAAATATTAGATGCTGGAACATGGTTTAATGAAGAACATCCCCAACAGGCTCAACCCGTGTTTAATCAACTGGAAGTACCAACATTAGATGATATCCTCGAAAGGTTTGGTACAGATACCAATTATTATATTGAAATTAAGACACCTGAAGAATATCCTGACATGGTCGAAGCGCTTATCTCAATGTTGGATGATTATCATTTAATCGGTCCAGACGTACCCAAGGGGAAGGTGATCATACAATCATTTAGTGAAGCAAGTTTACGGGAAGTGAAAAAAGCAGAACCATCTCTCCCCTTGATCCAACTCATCAGCTATAATGAGAGGGCGGAGATTAGTCAAGCGGAATTAGCGCGTATCAAGGAGTATGCAGTAGGGATTGGCACAAATTATAAACAACTGAATCAACACTATGTACAAAAGGTTCGAGCGGCCGAATTATTAGTTCATCCGTATACGGTGAATGAAAAGAAAGATATGAGGCGGCTTATCAAATGGGGTGTAACGGGGATGTTTACCGATTATCCTGATTGCTTAGATGACGTCATCACAGAAAGATAGGAAGTTCCTTCGGTCCATGTTTGTTGCATATTTAGCATGGTAAGGAAATGTCCGAACATTAAATCGGATAAACGACGGTGCCGTCAGACTCGATTATGGGCATCGCACCCCACTGCCCTAATGTATGTGGCAAAATAATTGTCTGCTCGTAAGATTCATTTATGATGTGTTTCACATCCCAGCCATTTGCGCAGAACCAGTTGCTTACGAGGAGCCGGTGACAACGTGAAGGATGCCGTTCAGCACAACAGTAGACAACTCGTTTCTCGGTAGCCAGCCCTTTTAGTTCTTTGATCCCGTTTTGAAATTCATTTGTTAGTGTGTAGTCGGCATAATTATGAAAAGGTTGATTTCTCCAGCCACCATTTATGTTGGATTGGATAAGCTGTGACTTATTTCTTCTACCTGCTAAGCTAAGCAAATGAACATATTCAATTCCAGCCTGAGGCAGCCATTTTTGCATCCGTTCCTTTGAAAAATGCGGAAACTTCCGACTTGCTGGAAAAGCCCTAACATCAACAAGCACTTGAATATTTTCTGTTTGCAGCATATGGATAAACGCCTCTTGTGAATGTACAGAATGCCCAATTGTATAAATATTCATGAGCGAACCTCCTTTCATTAGACATGCCCCTTATGTTTCATTACTGTTTTCGTGGTTTATTCGAATTGTAGATCTATAAAGGTGATACCCGGTGATGATGAAAATAAACACGAGGATGATAGGCATGCCTTCCAGGAGAAAAACAGCTTTAGCTACCTTTCATATTTTACCGCAGATTCTGTACAGTCGGAATTTAATTTAAAAGATGTTGCCACCATATCACATTGTTTGCTATAGTTGCTTTATTCAAGCTACTACATTTATACAGATTGAAACATTCAATACCGATTTGATAATGGAGGTTTATTAAAATGAATGGATATCGTGAATCCCGTGATTATGCTCGTCAGTTGGATAAAGAGGATCAATTAGCATCGTACCGAGATGAATTTTATCTTAAAGATGACGGCGTTTACATGGATGGGAATTCTTTAGGAATCATGAGTAAAAGGGCGGAACAATCGACATTAGATTTGCTTCATTCATGGAAGGAATACGGAATCGATGGATGGACAGAAGGGGAGCATCCATGGTATTTCTTATCGGAATCACTTGGAGAAAAGATGACAGGGCTAGTGGGAGCGCGGAAGGAAGAAGTGATTGTAACAGGTTCTACGACAGTGAATTTGCATCATCTTGTGGCTACCTTTTACCAACCAGAAGGAAAACGAACGAAGATTCTTGCCGATACCCTCAATTTTCCCTCTGATATTTACGCATTAAAAGCACAATTACAATTAAAAGGCTATGATGAATCACATCTTATTCAAGTGAAGAGTCAAGATGGACAACTGCTAAGAGAAGAAGATATCATCGAGGCGATGACCGACGAAATTGCGCTAATTGTCCTCCCAAGTGTTTTGTATCGAAGTGGTCAAATCCTTGATATGAAACGCCTGACAAAAGCAGCTCATGAACGTAATATTAAGATTGGATTTGATCTATGTCATTCCATTGGTTCGCTGCCTCATGATTTACATGAGTGGGATGTTGACTTTGCATTCTGGTGTACATATAAGCATTTAAATGGTGGACCAGGAAGTGTTGGGGCATTATTTTTACACGAAAGCCACTTTGGGATGAAGCCAGGGCTTGCCGGGTGGTTCAGTTCAGATAAAGAAAAGCAATTCGATATGGAGCATACATTAACCCCAGCAACAGATGCGGGAGCATTCCAAATCGGAACACCACATGTTCTAAGTGCCGCACCATTAATAGGAGCACTGGAACTATTCAATGAAGCGGGCATCGACAGGATCCGCCAGAAATCACTTTTATTAACTGATTATATGTTAAAGTTGTTGGAACAAGAGCTCGCCGGGTATGATCTGGTTATTTGTAATCCAATCAATCATGCACAGCGTGGTGGGCATGTGTATATCGAGCATCCGGAAGCAGCACGCATTTGTAAAGCACTTAAAATGAAAAAGGTTATTCCTGACTTTAGAACGCCAAGCGGCATTCGGCTGGCACCCGTAGCTTTGTATAATTCATTTGAAGATGTCTATGATTGTGTGCAAGTATTAAAGACGATCATGAAGGATCAATTATATCTGGAATTTAAAAACGAAAGGAATATTGTATCCTAATGAATAAATGGATTGATATCTCGCAACCACTTAATGAAAAACTAGCACATTGGCCTGGTGACCAACCGTTTCATTATCACACATCATTAACAAAGGAAAAAACGGGATCGGTAAACATCGGGGAAATCACGACGAGCACACATATCGGTACACATGTTGATGCTCCCTATCATTTCATCCAGGACGGGAAACGCATACTTGATCTGGATATTGACCGGTATATTGGACGTTGTAAGGTAATCGACTTATGTACGTGTACCGAAATAAACGCAAGCGCATTGAAAGCGAAACACATTGGTATGGCTGAACGCTTATTAATCCGTACAGCTTTACCGAATGATCCTGAACGATTCCCAGACGAAGTATCCCCGGTTACACCGGACGGGGCCGCCTATATGAAATCCATTGGTGTCAAACTTGTTGGGGTAGATACGCCTTCCGTTGATCCCATTTCTAGTAAAGACTTAGTGGGTCATCATGCCCTGCATCAACATGACATTTATATCCTTGAAAATGTTATGCTGGACGGTATAGAGGAAGGGGATTATGAACTGATTGCCTTACCATTACCACTTGAAGGTGCAGACGGTAGTCCGGTTCGAGCCGTCATTAAACCAATAAAGGAGGGCTAGAAATGGAGCCTAAAAATAAACATGACGCCTTTAAAGATGAAGAAAAGATCCATACCGATTTTAAAGACAAAATGACCTACAGTGATTATTTAGGGCTGGATACATTATTAGCGAGCCAAAATCCGCTTAGTGATCACCATGATGAAGTGTTATTTATTACGGTTCACCAGGTGAGTGAAATTTGGATGACATTGATCCTGCATGAAGTGGACTCGGCGATTTCGGACATCAAGTCTGATCACTTCTCCTCTTCATTTAAGAAACTTGCACGTGTATCGCAAATTCAAGACCAACTTAAAAACGTGTGGGACGTACTGGCAACATTAACACCAAGTGAATATGTAGAATTTCGTGATCAATTAGGAAATGCATCTGGATTTCAATCGTATCAAAATAGACTCATTGAATTTGCACTTGGTTATAAAACAGAGCACGTTCTAAAGATATATGAAAACGAGCCTGCGATTCATGATGTTCTACAAGAAGCACATGCTGCACCGAGTCTGTATGACGTTTCCATTCAAGCACTTGCCAGGGCGGGATTGCCAATTGATGAGGCCGTTTTAAATCGAGACGTAAGCCTAACCTATCAATCAAATGAAAGTGTCAAGCAAGCATGGATAACGGTATACAAAGATGTCGATAAATACTGGGAACTTTATGAACTTGCCGAAGAACTCGTTGATATCGAGGATTTATTTCAACAGTGGCGGTTTAGACATATGAAAACCGTCCAACGGATTATCGGATTTAAAGTAGGCACAGGTGGATCAGGTGGGGTAAGTTACTTAAAGAAAGTGATCGATCAATACTTTTTCCCTGAACTTTGGGAATTGAGAACGGAACTTTAATAGATTATAAGGGGGGAATAGTAAATGGAAGAGTCTAGAGAGCAATGGTCATCTAAAATTGGCTTTATTTTATCGACCGCTGGGGCTGCAATTGGCCTTGGCGCAATCTGGAAGTTTCCCTATGTAACGGGGATGAACGGTGGGGGAGCATTTTTCCTTATCTTTGTACTTTTTACGATATTTATTGGCTTGCCAATGCTCATCTCGGAATTTATTATCGGAAGGGGCGCAGGGCGTGAAGCGGTTTCCGCCTATGATCACTTAGCACCCAAGTCTTCATGGAGAATAATTGGGCGCCTTGGTGTGATTGGATGTTTTCTATTATTATCCTTTTATAGTGTTGTTGGAGGATGGATTGTCTTATACTCCGGACTTAGTTTATCAGGAAATTTAATTACAGAAGGTGCTAATTACGGAGCCATATTTGACACCGTTACAGAGACACCTTGGATGGGACTTGGTGGATTAGCATTATTTTTATTAATGAATGTTGTTGTCCTCTCATTCGGAATTAAGAACGGGATTGAAAAGGCAAGTAAGTATTTGATGCCGCTGCTATTTATCTTCTTTATTATTCTAGTTGCACGCTCGGTTACACTGGATGGGGCGATGGAAGGAATTATCTTCTTTCTAAGTCCGGACTTTTCCAATATCACGGGAGAAGGCGTACTCTATGCACTTGGGCAATCTTTTTTCTCTCTTGCTGTTGGTTTTTCTTGTATGGTGACATATAGCTCGTATCTGAGCAAGAAGGAAAATATTCCATCTACTGCGACAAGTGTTGTATCATTAAATATTCTCGTGTCCTTACTTGCTGGATTAGCTATATTTCCCGTCGTATTTGCTTTTGGACTTGAACCAACAGAGGGCCCTGGATTATTATTCGTCGTCCTGCCAACTGTATTTAGCCAAATGGCTTTCGGTTCATTATTTCTAACGCTATTCTTACTTCTGTTTTTATTTGCGACCATCACATCATCATTTAGTTTATTAGAAATTATTATTTCTGCACTGACAGCAAATGGAAAATACACACGTAAGAAAGTTGCGATAATTACAGGAATTGTCGTCTTCTTCGCAAGTATTCCCGCAGCCCTTTCTTTTGGTTTATTAGCGGATGTATCTATATTTGGTGAAGGTATTTTTGATGCGACAGATTTCCTCGTTAGTAATATTTTACTGCCGCTTGGCTGTTTGCTCATCTCGATATTCATCTCATTTAGAATGGATCAAGCCATTGTGATCAGTGAGTTTCGATCAGGAAGCAACCTCTCTCTTGGCTGGTTTAAAGCATGGCGCTTTCTCATGCGCTGGATTATACCGGTTACGATTGTGATCGTGTTTATTTATTCGACGGGGTTGTTTAATTCATAAAGCACCAAGTAGTATGAACTATTCCGTACGAAGCTCTTAGCAGATCATTTTTTTCTTAGAAGTAACCGTTATCCATGTTTTTGGGCGGTTACTTTTTTTCATGAAAAAAAGACAACAGATAGGATGTGTGTTTGTGTCGCAATTAACGATCAAGCGAACCGCGCTATTGAATGAAATGCTTTGAATGGGGTGCCCCGGTATTTCTATTTGAAAAAATGTTACGTTTTTGTAAACTGTTTGAATGTTACTGTGACGAGGTTAACGAAGTTCTAATCCAATAAAAGGGGCGACAGCTTAACATCTTATTCATATGAATTTGCTAGTGTTAAAGAATAGGAGGGAGGAGATCATGTTGGTAATGAAAAAATCGTTACATATATTATTCAGATTATTTAAAACCCTACTTGACAGCGCTATCATTTACTGCTTTAATAGGATTAAGTTAATATATCGTATGGAGAGAAGGAGTCCGCAAATCATGCCTAAATCTTAATAAAAGATTGGTGTTATTTGTGGACTTTTTATGTATTCCCCATGAAGTGCATTGGCGAAATATAAAAGGAGCTTTAGATGAGCGAAGACAGATTGATAAAGGAGTGTGGAGAACCTTGGCTAGAGTGAAAAGTGGTAAACTTTATAGTGAAAGGAAAATTTTTGGAGTTGGAATGACATATCTATTACCATCCTTACTCCTTTTAGGTGTATTCCTATTTTATCCACTCATAAAAACATTATATTTTAGCTTTTTTGAAGTATCAGGTGGTGGAGTGACCGATGGGTTTGTCGGTTGGGAACATTATGCAAAGTTGATGCAGTCATCAGAATTTAGAAAAAGTATGGTAGCAACATTTTTATTTGTTTTATATACTGTTCCAGCTGAAATCATTATCGCATTATTTCTAGCGGTACTTGCAAGTGAGAAAATCAAAGGGATTGGATTCTTCCGAACGATTTTTGCATCGACAATGGGCGTGTCCATAGCAGCAGGAGCAACAATATTCTTATTTCTATTCCACCCATCATTAGGTGTGTTAAATAATATGCTGGCATTAGTGGGGATTAATGGGGTGGACTGGTTGACCAATTCAAGTTGGGCCCTATTCTCTGTCGCATTGACGAC
>DATGSG010000105.1:0-12518 GCA_035302925.1 Virgibacillus sp.
TTGTGCCTTACGATTTCATGCAAAGCTTCCATGGTAAGGCAAAACTGTCGGTTCAACTCCGACTGGAAGCTTATTCATAAAAACGCTTGATCCCGTATATGGATCAAGCTTTTTTGATATTTAAAACTATTCTATTGTGCAGTGTATATATGTGAACATCAAAACGGGCTGTAAAGTAAACCTGTAATCATCTCGGGGTAAGCCCAGGATAATCGGAGATCCAAAGTTAAAACAAAAAAGATCGGAGAGCCCTCCTCATGCGATAGGGTAATAAAGTAACGAGGAACTGTCCTTTTGAAGGAGCTAATGGATATGAAAAAGAAAGAGGATGGTCTTAAGCCATTTATTGATTTGATTTTATCGGCAAAAATACCAAAGGTAGCGTTGATTGTTGGTTTAATTGCAAGTGTGATTACGACACTTGCAGGCCTCGTTGTTCCTTTATTAACAAAAAACTTAGTCGATGGTTTTGCTGTTTCTTCACTAAGTATTCCGTTGATCATTGCAATCGGAGCTGCATTTATTGTTCAAGCAATTATTAGTGGGATCTCCCTCTATTTACTTACTGCTGTTGGTCAGAAGATTGTTGCTAGTCTTCGTGATCGTATGTGGTTAAAGCTAGTTCGCTTGCCTGTTGCCTATTTTGATAAGACATCAAGCGGAGAGACAGTAAGTCGTGTTGTAAATGATACGAGTATTGTTAAGAACCTAATTTCAGAGCACTTTCCGCAATTTATTACAGGTATTATATCCATTATTGGTGCAGTAACAATCTTGCTGATTATGGATTGGAAGATGACACTTGTAATGTTAATTGCTGTGCCAATTACGATCATTGTGATGATCCCATTGGGACGTCGCATGGCAAAAATATCTCGCGGCTTGCAGGATGAGACGGCAGTATTTACAGGACATATCCAACAAACTCTTGGTGAAGTACGATTGATGAAATCATCAACAGCTGAAGAAAACGAAGAGAAAAAGGGACTAGCTGGAATCAATAAATTGCTCGGTTTTGGCTTAAAAGAAGCACGTATCTTCGCCCTCATCGCGCCAATGATGCAGTTTGTAGTGATGGTTATTATTGTGGCAATTATCGGATACGGAGGCATGCGTGTTGCAAATGGGACGATGTCAACAGGTACTCTTGTTGCCTTTCTGCTCTATTTATTTCAAATCATAATGCCAATCACGACTTTTGCGATGTTCTTTACCCAGTTGCAGAAAGCAAAAGGAGCTACAGAGCGAATTATTGAGATTCTGGAGCTACCATCTGAAAAAGGGCAGGATGGATTAGATATGGATATTGCTGATCAACCGATCCACATATCTCATGTATCGTTTTCTTATACGGAGGATGAGCCGGTTATTCAAGACATATCATTTAGTGCAAATCCAGGTGAAATGATTGCATTTGCCGGG
Source organism: Virgibacillus sp. (assembly GCA_035302925.1). Taxonomy (GTDB): domain Bacteria; phylum Bacillota; class Bacilli; order Bacillales; family Amphibacillaceae; genus CALAMD01. The sequence continues at coordinate 1,423 of DATGSG010000105.1, forward strand.
CCAAGTGGTGGTGGTAAAACAACAATGTTTGGCTTAATTGAGAGATTTTATGAGCCAACTGCAGGTGATATTAGTATTGGAAATACACCCATTAAAGATATTTCTATCGAGTCATGGCGTAGTCAAATTGGCTATGTTTCACAAGAAAGCGCGATGATGGCTGGAACCATTCGAGAGAATCTATGTTATGGATTGAAGAATCTAGAGGAAATATCGGATGAGCGTCTCTGGGAAGTCGCTAAAATGGCGTATGCTGACAAGTTTATTAAAGAGTTTTCGGAAGGATTGGATACCGAAATTGGTGAACGAGGTATAAAATTATCTGGAGGACAGAGACAACGGATCGCGATTGCAAGAGCTTTTTTACGGGATCCTAAACTGCTCATGATGGATGAAGCAACGGCAAGTCTTGATAGTCAATCAGAACGCGTGGTCCAACAAGCGCTAACCCGATTAATGGTAGGACGGACAACATTTGTTATAGCCCACCGTCTATCAACAATTGTTCATGCAGATCATATTATATTTATCGAAAACGGAATCCTAACAGGTGCTGGAACACATACGGAATTAGTCCAGTCACATGATCTGTATCGACAATTTGCAGAACAACAATTAACATAGAGTAATAGGAGATAAACTGGGGTATCAGTCTATCCTTGTTTCAATTAAGAATCGTTTATGTATGTTGAATCTAGACACTATTCAGATTTAGACTACAAAAGCAATATGAAATCGATGACAAGCGGTGATCAGATGTTCCGGATCTGATTTGGAGGTGGACATACAGATTGAGAATGACGAGATTAATTATTTCTATCCTAATAATTGTATTACTAGGTTATTGTTTATTAACGCAAAAACTTGAACTTTATCCTTATATTACACTGTTATTTGGGGTGTTGATGGTTTTATATGGTTTGGAAAACATGAAGAAGAAAGAGAAGATGAAAACAAAGCTTTCGGTGTCTATGTCTGTTATGTATGCAGTGATTGCCCTCGCCATTATTATTTTAGGCTCTTTTATTCTCTGGTAATCTGGATAAGGAAAGTCGATTTACATGCGTAAAAACAAACTAAAATAATAAGCCTAAAAACTCTATTATAGAAAGTGCCGGTTTTTAAAAGAATGCCCGTATCTGATAAAAGATACGGGCATTCTTAATGGTGATTATCTGCTATAGGCACTTCCATTTTTACGTCCTACATTAGTTCTTTTTTCGTACCTTAGCAAATACTTCATAAACAATCGGTACGATAACGAGCGTTAATATCGTTGAACTTGCTAGACCACCGATTACGGTCACACCTAATCCTTTAGAAATTAAACCTCCACCCTCTAAACCGAAAGCTAACGGAATGAGCGCTCCGATTGTAGCAAGTGCAGTCATTAGAATTGGTCTAAGACGAGTGGCACCAGCTTCTAAGAGTGCTTCTCTTGTAGAGAGACCTTCTTCTTCATTACGAATGACTCGGTCAATGAGAACAATCGCATTGGTTACTACGATACCAATTAACATGAGTGCACCAATCATGGCAGAAACACTTAATGGCTCTCTTGCAATCCATAGTGCAACCAAACTACCAATAACCGTAAATGGTAGAGAGAAGAGAATGGCAAATGGCGCAAGTGCACCACCGAATGTTACGACAAGGATAAAGTAGATAATCGCTATCGCAGCAAGCATGGATAACCCGAGTTGGGTAAACGATTCATTAATTTGTTCGGTAACCCCACCAAATTCAAAACTAACACCTTTTGGTAATTCTTTATCATCTAATTTACTTTCTATCTCAGATGAAACGCCGGCTACATCATTTCCGAGAATGTCAGCTGATACGGAAGCATACATTTTATCTTTCCGGCGATCGATTTCATCAGGGGATATACCTTCTTCAACATCAACAACATCAGATACTTTGACCTTCATCCCTAGTGGACTTTCGATCTCCACATTTGTTAAATCATCAATACTGTCATATTCAACATCTTCTACTTCAATATAAACGTCCAGTTGTTCCCCGTCCTCTTCAACGGTTGTAAGGACAGGTTCATCACTTGCTTTATTCAGGCTCATCCCTACTTGGGCAGCTGTTAATCCATATTGACTTAACTTTTCCTGATCAGCTACAAGTGTATATTGGTCATATGGTTCTGATAGACTGGATTCAGCATTTTCGATATCTTTATTTTCCTCCACAAGTGGTAAGATTTGATCGATGGCGCTTTGGATATCTTCGGAATTATCACCGTAGACATATAGCTCGAATGCACTTCCACCCATGCTGTCCATATCCATTCCATTCCATTCACCAGCTTCAGTCATATCGTTCAGTGAATCAATTACTTCTGTACTTTCTTCACTGAAGTCTTCGAAATCATCATCATATTCAATAAAGAATAATGCTGAACTATCTCCATTTATTCCGGTCATGGCAGTCATAGGATTGCCGCCACCGATTGAATATTGATAGATGGAGACCCCATCTCGCTGACTGATTAATTCTTCGGCATCTAAAGCTATTTCTTCAGACTCTTCTACTGTTTGTCCAGCTTCAGGGCTATATGTTGCGATAACCATTTTCTGTTCGTCTTCAGGTAAGAAGCTAACGCCAATAACTGGAATAAGGAGGAAACTTAGAATTAATAATACAGTTGCTCCACCAAACGTAATCCATTTACGATTGAGTGTCCAGTCAAGGATTCCTTTATAAACGTTTACTAGTTTATTTGGTTTTTCTTCTTTCGTGCTTATTTCATCGTTGGTATCGCTAGTTAATTGCTTTTTAAATAGCGAGTGGGCAAGCATTGGCACAATCGTGACGGCCACTAACAGAGAAGCCGCTAGTGCGAAGGCAACTGCTAAAGCAAACGGTAAAAACATTTCTCCAACCATGCCACCAACTAATGCAAGTGGTAAGAAAACGGCAATCGTCACAATCGTTGAAGAAAAAATTGGAACGAACATTTGTCTTGTCGCTTCACGAATTAATTCCTTACCACGAAGTTTCTCGCCAGGTAAATTCATTCGCCTATATATATTCTCCATCACGACAATAGAGTCATCAATGACTCTTCCGATGGCAATTGTAAGTGCACCTAATGTCAAGACGTTCAGACTGATGTCCATTTGATGGAGTAGGAAAATAGCCATCAGTAATGACAATGGGATGGATACAATTGAAATCAGTGTTGTTTTAAAGCTTCTTAAAAACAACAGGATAATGACTACAGCAAAGAGAATCCCGAACAATGCCTTTTCGAGCATTGTACTGACAGAGTCTTCAATTGGTTCTGCCTGGTCGAGCGTTGTCACAGCTGTAAAGCCAAATTGCTTCTCAAAGTCAGTAAGCATATCTTTTACGTTATTGACAACATCTACGGTATTGGCATCGGCGGTTTTTATAATTTGAATTCCAATTGCTTCTTCACCGTTGGTTCTTGAAATTGATTCTGCTTTATGATCAACTTCAATGTCGGCAATTTCACTTAATTGAACGGTTGGTACTTCAGTAGGAACTTGATCTGGTTGCTCAGATCCTGATTCTGGAACTGCATCAGGTGCTGCTTGATATGGTTGCTCAGCATCATTACCGGGCATCGCTTCCTGATCTGCAGCCGGATCTTGCTCAGGCATTTGTGGTATTGCTGGTATTTCTAACTCTTTTAAGTCATCAATTGTGGCGATGTTTCCATCTAAAATCAGGTTTTTCACATCTCCATCAAAGTTTGTTAAACCGAGTGGGAAGGAAATATCAGATGCCTCAATGAGTTGTGTAATCGTATCTTCCGTTAGATTATGTTCAAGTAATTTATCCTCATCAAATTTGATCGTTACTTCCTGTAACTGTTGTCCTGCAATTTGTGCTTCGGAAAGCCCATCTATTCCTTCCAGTGCAGGTACGATATCGTCTTCGATCGTTGTTGTTAGCTCCCCAAGAGAATGATTGGAGTCACTTACGCTGACCGATAGAACAGGAAAGGCATCTAAACTCAGCCTAGATACTTCAGGGTCTGTTGCTTCCTCGGGTAATGATATATCAGACAATGCTTTTTGGACTTCATTTTCAGCTTCGTCCATATCCGTATCAAAATCAAATTCAATCTGGACGGTAGAAGCATTTGCTAAAGAAGAAGAGCTGACGAGTTCCACTCCCTCAAGATCTTGTATACGCTGTTCGATTGGTACTGTTACCTCTTCAGCAACATCGTCAGGTGCTGCTCCGGGATACGTTGTGATCACAGATAAGTTTGGTAAATTAATATTAGGCATCATTTCCTGTTTCATATTTAATCCAGAAAATAACCCCATTACGATAACCATAATCGTTAAGATCCAAATCGCAAACTTGTTATTTAAAGAAAAATCAATAAATTTCTTCACATTGTACACTCCTTGGTGGACATTTAATTGATGACTTCATGAATGGATCATCTTGTCGTTCAGTTCATTACTATTACTCTCGTACACTCGAATTCTTCATCATTGGCTTGCGAATTAGAATGGTTTGGAAAACCATGAAGATATTCCCAACGACCCAATAGAGGGCTAATGCTGCTGGAAAGAACATCGAAAAAACGGTTATCATGATCGGCATCACATAAAGCATCATCTTCATTTGTGGATTAGGATTACTAGACATCATCATTTTTTGCTGTAAATAGGTTGCACCGCCAGCAAGTAAAGGCAATATAAAATAGGGGTCTGATGCTCCTAATTCAAACCATAAAAAACTCCCCGCTTTAATTGCTTCTGTACGCATAATGGCTTGATACATGGCGATAAGTACAGGCATTTGTATAAATATGGGTAAACACCCAGCAATAGGATTTACACCATGTTCCTGAAACAAAGCCATTTGTTCTTCTTGTAATTTCTTTTGCGTCTCGGCATCCTTGGAACTATGTTTCTTTTGCAGTTCCTTTATTTCGGGTTGAATATCTTGCATTGCTTGCGTGCTTTTCATTTGCTTTACATTTAGTGGGACTAATAATAATCGAACGAGAAGCGTTACGACTACAATAGCGAGGCCATAACTAGAGTTAAATATATTGGCGAAAAATGTAAGGCATGCGGACATCGTATATACGAAGTATTTATTCCAGAAACCTGTACTTCCAGAATGAATGGGTTCATCCATCTGCATACAGCCTGAAAGTAAAGCAACTATACCGATTAAACCTGCTATCACAAGAAGTTTCCTTTGCTTACTCAAAACATTACCTCCTGACATATATCACTTATGATCATCATCCTCTTTATACAACCCCTTTTTAAGTAAGCTCATTTCAAAAGTATAATTGTCGATCGCCTCTTCAAACGAGTACTTTTTAGCAAAGTTTTGCATTAAGTTATGTGTAGTAACGGCAGCAATAATCTGTAAGACATGAATAACTTCTTGCTCATCCTTAATATTTAATTTTTGAATATCAACTTCAGTTAAAATGCTCTCGAACTTCTTATCAAACTTCGGTTTATTAAAACCGTTTGTGATTTTACTCTCCATTTTATAATTCATATTCAAAAAGGCATTTCTAAAAAAGTTGAGGTTTTCTTCAACTTGAAATTCGGTTAACATATTTATGAAGGTTGTAATGAAACTATCAAATAAGTCACCCTGATTACGTTTCAAGATCGTAGAGAAATTATCTTGATGACTCTCCATTTTTTGTTCCAACAAGTAATAAAAGGCATCTTCTTTATCTTCGAAATATTGATAAAAGCTTCCTCTTGGTATATCCGCATTTTTGACGATATTCGCAATAGAGGCTTCATTTAAAGGTACTCTTGAAAACTCATCAGTAGCGGCTTGAATTAAATGGTCGCGTTTCTTTTTAGGTAAATTAAAGAACGTTGGTTTTGGCATAACTCCCCTCCTTATTACCATATGTATATGACACCATGTCATAAGGTGCCTGCTTCATGATAAGTGACACACTGTCATTTGTCAATAAAAATATATTTTAGATAAACATTTTATGAGGAGAGGGTACAAGCCAAGATTTAAAGCGGGGGGATATGCTAGGTTTTGGCCTTTTATCGATTGGAGTTCCTTTTCATATATGAAATGTTTTGTTTCATGATGATCAGAAACATTATACTTGCCGGGACAACTCGATCGTTAGTATTATAAAAGATAGATGTGAAGGATAGTTTCCAATCAAAGCGAGTACACGCTATTCTTTGAATCAATATATTTAATGAAATTCATTCTATTTTACTGAAAGTCCGTTCGCGAACAATCATCTTTTGCCCACGCCCCCGACCATTAAAGTTGTTAAGTAGAGTAGTACTTTGCGATTCATGATATCCTTGATAGGGATGAATTAAACATGAAGTTTATTATGCGTTGATAAAAGTTAAGAGGAGATGAAGTAATGGAAAAAAGATCTGATCATATAGCATTATTTAAAGAGGCAATGGGGAATTACCCTACCGGTGTTTCAGTTGTCACGGCGATGGATGAAAGTGGCAAACCGATAGGGCTAACGGTAAATTCTCTTGCGTCTGTATCAATAGATCCACTTCTCATATTATGGTCAATCGATGAGAAGGTATCTACGTATGACACATTTAGGCGGATTAATCGTTTTGCTGTGAATATATTAAGCGGTGATCAAAAGGATCTAGCAATTTTATTCTCTACCGATCATGATGATCGCTTTTCAGCCTGTGATTGGGAGCTGTCTGAACATGGTCTCCCGGTTATTTCCAATTCCCTTGCCACTCTTGAGTGTCAGACATATAAGCAAATTGAAATTGGAGACCATACAACTTTGTTTGGGGAAATAATCAACATTGAAGTCGAAGATGAATTACCACTTTTATATCATGATAGAAAAATCGGTGCGTTTCCAATGGGTTTTCATAAAGAATAAAAGAGTATATTTCTATAAGAGTTCTCATATTTATAAAATTAATAATCATTTTAACTGGCGATTCCTTGTAATCTTAAAAAGGAATCGCCTTTTTGACGTTAAGATAACATCGATTAATGAATTTCATAATACTGGTTTAGTGCAACACCGGTACAATATATAGTTGCGTTGAACCGTTCTTAACTACATACTGTATCGATGTTGCTGGTTTTGGCAATTATGAAATTCATTCAGGTGATAATCACATTAAAACGATTCAATGATCAATTGCATGCCGGCTTTTTAAAGCAGTTGTGATCAGTTGATTTAATTTTCAGTGATTGGCATTTCCTTATCAATCATATAAGATCATTTAAAAGATTATAACTTCAAAATGAAGCAGAGATTCAGTTATCCCGTATGCAAGAGAAGTCCCAATTATGTATTCGCTATGAAGCCGTATTGGGTATATCATAGAATATAGTTATAAACGGAGGGGAATATCGAATGGAAAGTTTCCAAAGTAAAGTATTTAAAGTGCTACTAAGGCTTACGGGTAGAAAACGCTTTTGGGAAAGAACGGGTAAGGATTTTCAAAAGGGGATCGCTAAGATGCGTTCCGCCAATACTGATCCACCTAAAAGACTTCGGCGAACATTGAATATCGATAAAAGGGGTATGAATGGACACTATTATTATGAGCTGCGTCCTATAAAGGGAAGTGGTAAAAAACATGTTTTTTATTTACATGGTGGTGGGTATGTCAATCCAATAACAATATACCACTGGAACTTCTTGGGCAGATTAGCCAATGAATTAAATAGTACGATTACAGTGCCGTTGTATCCACTAGCGCCAGAATATACGTATGAACATACATTTAATTTTATATACCCTTTATATATGGAGCAGGCTAAACGTGTCGAAGATCCAGCTGACATGGTGTTAATGGGTGATTCAGCTGGAGGAGGATTAGCTCTTTCTTTGGCCCTCTATTTAAAGGATAAAGAAGTTTCACAACCTGGGGAAATTATTTTAAATGCACCATTCTTAGATATTACTCTAACCAATCCTGAGATAGATGCCATCGATAAATATGACCCCATGATATCCAAATTTGGAGCTAGAGAAGCTGGAAAAATGTATGCCGGAGATGCAGATCCTACGCTACACCTGTTGAGCCCCATGTATGGTGAGCTCAAGGGGCTTGGAGAAATGACTCTCATTATAGGGACACATGATATATTGGTAGCCGATGCGAGGAAATTTAAGAAAAAGGCAGAGGAACAAGGAGTACCCATTCACTACTACGAGTATCCAAAAATGGTTCATGTATTCCCGTTATTCAATTACCCAGAATCAAAAAGAGCTATGAAGCAAATTGTTCATAACATAATAAAGTAATAACTTCTCAATGTTCTTGTTTAGCGGCACCTTTCGCAAACAAGCAGATCATAGCACCAATCTAAATGCGGTCAGAAATACCTTGATCGTTCTGCTCATCATTGCATCTGTATATTGATAGAGATGAAATGAAGGAGGATTATTTGTATGTTTCATCATCAAGCATCTGATTATGAGGTGCTTGGATTCTGCTATATAAATACTAACAACTGTTATTTTGTCTAATGAGTGCAAGGAGGTGTTTCTTTGTTTAAATCTGTGAAAGTACTATTCATTCTCTCGACAATAGTGGCAGGCCTCTTTATTATCAATTCCTTTTCTTATGTTGAATTCACAGGGGAAGAAGAGTTTTTGTTTACAAGAAAAATCATGTATTTTGCAATGCTTGTAGCGGTTTATAATGCGGGGTTAATGACCCAGAAGTATCTTCGAAGTAAAAAGTGATTATACGTCATTGACATCGTGGAAGTACTTTCAACCAAAGCGAGCACTGATGAAAGGAATATGGATGTCTATAAAGATCTGGATTCATCATGAAGGCAAGGGGAGTAAATGGTGGGTCTCTATAAAACAATTTATTTCGCAAAAGGGGTTTTCAAAAAAGAAATAAGGGTAGAGCTGAGTGGAAGGTATTATTAGAAAGATGCCAATAGTGTGAAACAGTGAGTAGGCCAAAACGTGAACGTTCACTAGGGAGGATTGTGAATGACATTTGAACTTAAGCTTAGATCAAACCAATCTCTGTGATCAAAGTTTCGTGAAGTAACTACAAAGGCGTATCTGCAAGATGATTAAAAGGAAGGGATTATGCACTGTCATTAAAACTGAATAAATTGTATCAACGAGGTTCGAAGTTCATTCGTTCAAGATACAGATTCATTTTGAATCAGTTCATTACTCCACTTATACCATCCAGATGCACATACAGTGGAGGGAAAATTAAGGCTGTCTAATATTGAAGATTTAAAAAGGGAAATAGAATGCACAAGAAGTAAGATGTATAAAGCGTATGAAAAAAATGCGAATGACCCGCAAATACTTTCCATTTCACAGTCATTAGACAAACTCTTGAATGCGCTAGAACGTGAGTTCGAAAATGAGAAGGGATAAAAAGGCCGCCAATATTATCGGATTGTTTAAAGTGAATACCGTAACAAATCAAAGTCCTGTCAATGTGGGCTTAAAAGGTTTTGTGTCTACTCATTACACTACCCATGAAGATAATGTTGGAATTTGATGGTAAAGAAGCCCAATACCAACTGTGGAGGTATTGGGCTCTTACTATTTTCCACCATTTATATGATATGGAATCCTGAATCAACATGGAGTACTTCGCCAGTAACCCCTCTAGAGAGCTCACTTAAGAAAAAGAGTGTCGCATCTCCGACCTGGTCTTGATCAACAGCACGCCGAAGTGGAGCAGTATCTTCAATAATGGAATTGATTTCATTGAAGCCAGAAACTCCTTTAGCCGATAATGTGCGAATTGGGCCTGCAGAAATAGCATTAACACGTATCCCATCTCTGCCTACATCCTCTGCTAAATACTTCACACTAGCTTCTAGTGATGCTTTAGCAACTCCCATCACATTATAGTTTTTTACAACCTTCTCAGCACCAATATAAGTTTGGGTAACAATACTTCCGCCCTCTGTCATTAGCTTTCGTGCTTCATTAGTAAGCGCGACAAGAGAAAATGAACTAATTTCATGGGCTAATAAGAAGCCATCGCGCGATGTTTCCGCGTACTTACCTTTTAGTTCGTCGCGATTCGCAAAGGCAACTGCATGAACGAGTCCGTGGATGACACCGACCTGTTCTTTGATTTCACTAAAAGCAGATTGGATACTTTCGTCACTAGCGACGTCACATGAAATAATTAACTTTGCTTCGATCTCATATTTTTCAAGTAGTTTAATTAACTTTCGATATGAACGTTCTTGTCTATTCGTAAAGATTAAATTTGCACCTGCATTATGCAATGATTTCGTAATGCCCCATGCGATACTTCGCTCATTGGCAACCCCGGTAACAACAATGTTCTTTCCCTGTAACAAACCTGACATTCGAACACCTCCAAAATAAATAACTAACTGACTAAATTTCATAATTACCGTAACAAGCTACATTATTTCAATATGCTGGATTGATGAAGCTATAAATAGGGGTTATGAAATTCATTAATCTATATTATACCTCAACTGTTTCAGTTAAAGAAATGAAAATAGCTTCAGGACAAACTGCTATATAAACAGATGAGTACTAAAAATAAGGGTTTATACTTTACAAAGCAACTTTATCTGTATATAATAAAAATCGTTGGTTTTTAAATAGATTATTAAAAGTATATAATTTTTTTGAGATAATCATACACCATGGCCCGTTGGTCAAGCGGTTAAGACATCGCCCTTTCACGGCGGTATCACGGGTTCGAATCCCGTACGGGTCACTAAAGATTAGTTCTATTAACAAATTAAGGTATGAATAAATAATAGAACTGAATCTATTCATGCCGGTCTAGCTCAATTGGCAGAGCAACTGACTTGTAATCAGTAGGTTGGGGGTTCAATTCCTCTGGCCGGCACCATTATTTATATGGGAATACAATTAAGAATTATGTATAATTACAAACATAAAGCTAAGAATACGGAGGGGTAGCGAAGTGGCTAAACGCGGCGGACTGTAAATCCGCTCCCATCGGGTTCGGCAGTTCGAATCTGCCCCCCTCCATTATTTATTATTGGGCTGTGGCCAAGCGGTAAGGCATCGGGTTTTGATCCCGTGCATCCTAGGTTCGAATCCTAGCAGCCCAGCCATTTTTTTGCCTTTTTTT
>DATGSG010000106.1:0-42512 GCA_035302925.1 Virgibacillus sp.
GAATTGCCTCAAGAAGGTACAACGAGTTTTTTGGCTACTACGATCACCCAATCGGTTAAAAACATCGAAAAAGCCTTAAAGAACATAAAGAATTATCAATCTAAACCAGGGGCTGCTGAAATGCTCGGTGTTCATTTGGAAGGTCCTTATATTGAGGAGAGTAAAGCAGGTGCCCAGCCGAAAGAATACATTATCGAGCCAAATTTGGAGCAATTTACATACTGGCAAGCGTTATCAGGTCAGCAAATTAAAACAATCACCATAGCGCCAGAACATGATGAGACGGGAGAGTTTATGCAGCATCTACATCGTACTGGTATAAATGTATCAGCCGGACATACGGGAACAGATTATGCAGGAATGAAAACGGCTGTAACTCAAGGTGTTCGCCAAGTGACCCACTTGTGTAATGCGATGTCTGGCATTCATCATCGAGGTATTGGGGTTGTTGGTGCTGCATTTCAACTTGATGAGCTTCGTTCGGAAGTAATCGCTGATGGTATCCATATTGTACCAGAAATGTTACAGCTGATCTATGATCATATTGGCAGCGACCGAATTATACTGATAACAGATGCGATGCGTGCGAAATCATTAGAGCCTGGTAATTATGAACTTGGTGGTCAACCCGTTATCGTTACAGACGATCGTGCGGTATTGAAAAGTGGCTCACTTGCGGGCAGTATATTGAAGATGGATGATGGAGTCCGAAATATGCTTTCGTTACAGGGGGTAACCTTTTCTAACATTATTAAAATGGCCTCGGTCAACCCTGCTAAACAAATTGGTGTTTTTGATCGAAAAGGTAGTATTGCCGAGAATAAAGATGCAGATCTTTTGCTTGTTGATGATGAAATGAATATTAAATGCACCATTTCTCGAGGTGTCATTACTAAAAAACAAAATAAGGTGGGGTAAAAATGAAGATAATAAAAGTTAAAGATTATGATGAAATGAGTACAACAGCTTGTGAACTAATGGTTGATCGAATCAAGACGATTAAAAACCCGGTCCTTGGACTTGCCACGGGTTCAACACCAATCGGATTATATGAACAATTAATAGAGACATATAAACAGGATCACGTGTCATTTAAAAATGTGACGACATTTAATTTAGATGAGTATATTGGGTTGGCTAAGGACAATCCCAATAGTTATCATTTCTTTATGAGTGAAAAGTTGTTTAATCATATCGACATTTCACCGGAGAAAACGTATGTACCAAATGGAGTTGCAAGTGATTTAAAGCAGGAAGCTGTCGACTATGAGCGACTCATCCAGAAGGAAAACGGGATTGATTTACAAGTTTTAGGCCTAGGTACAAATGGGCATATCGCCTTTAACGAACCAGGTACAAAGTTTTCCAGTAGAACAGATATTGTTGACTTGGCCCAAGCTACATTGGATGCCAATGCGCGCTTTTTTGATTCAATCGATGAAGTACCGACTCAAGCGGTGACGATGGGAATCGAATCCATTATGGAAGGAAGAGAGATTGTATTACTCGTTTCCGGCGAAGGAAAGGCAGAAGCCCTGAAGAGCACGATCAATGGTGAGGTGACGGAGGATTTCCCAGCCTCGATCTTACAAACGCACCAAAATGTAACGATCATTGCTGATGAAGCAGCCCTATCACTTATATAAAACAATATCCACCAGCCAATATAAAAGCTGGTGGATTGTTCTTTACGGAGATATCTGTGGGTCTGAAACATCGATTTCAATATAGGCAAACTGTTTGTCTTCGATGATAGCTTGGTCACTTGTATGGTCGATGATCCATTCTTTAAACATTTCGACCGCCTGTTCCTTTACATAGACGAGAAATTCAACTTGTTCCTGGTAATCAATCGATTCTAGTATATGATCGGAATTCCTCAATTCATTTTCTAGTTTACCGAGCAAGGTATAATCTGTTTTAATGGATATGCCCTTTACGAGTTGACGTTGCACGATTCCAATTGATTTAATAGTTTGCGATGTCGTGCTACCGTATGCCCGAATCAATCCCCCAGCACCTAGTTTGATACCACCAAAATATCTGGTTACTACAATAACTGTATCTTTTAGTTTTTGCTGCTTTAATACTTCTAACATGGGCACACCAGCGGTACCGCTTGGCTCACCATCGTCGTTTGCTTTTTGTATTTGATCCTGTTCACCAATGATATAGGCAGAGCAATTATGTGTCGCATCATAATGTTTTTTCTTGATCTTGTTAATAAATTGTACCGCGTCATCTTCTGTTTCTACACGTTTAACATAACCAATAAAGCGGGATTTCCGAATGATGACTTGATCTGAACCTGTTTCTTTAATCGTATAATAATCTTTAAGCATGTTATTCCTCCTTTACGATAAACATAGAATAAAAGTTGTTGATCCTGTATCATTAATAAACAATGGCTTATCCTGGTTATTTTGGAGCGGAAAAACAGGTGAATCTCTAAAGAGTAAAGAAGAGACCTCCGTATAATTATATCATAGGTTGGTGGATAACATTATGAATGAGAGAGAAACTAGTCACGTATTGGATACGATAATGGAGACAATGATTCATGTTGTTGAAAATAGTAAAATAGAAATTGTTCAAATAATTGAGGAAACACGTCAAGAATATGAAGTACTCTATTCAGAACTTGCAAAGATAAAAAAGGAGTCATATAAACAGGCAAACCAGGTGGACCAGATCAAAAGAGGAGAAGAGCTTGCCAAGCAACGCTTGTCTGATGTGAGTAAATTTATGAATTCTTATAGTGAAAATGAGATCAGAGAAGTCTATGAAGAAAACAATTCACTACAAGCTGATATTCATCTTTTTAAAGAAAAACAAAAAGAAGGATGGGAATCTCGTGATGATATAGAAGGGCGACTCATTGCATTAAACCAGACAATTGATCATGCAGAATTTTTGGCGAATAAGATATCGGCCATATTGCCTTACTTACATGACGAATTCAGGCAAGTTCATGATACGCTGGAAGAAGTAAAGGGAAAAAAGCAGTTTGGATTGAAAATTATAGTTGCTCAGGAAGAGGAACGAAAGAAAATTTCAAGAGATATTCATGACGGGCCTGCACAAATGTTAGCACACATCCTCCTTAACACGGAAATTGTTGAGCGCTCACTTCAAAGCGGAAATACAGAGTATGCATTAGAGGAGATTCAAAGTATAAGAGGGATGCTGCGGACATCTTTACACGAAGTAAGACGAATTATTTATGATTTACGTCCCATGGCACTGGATGACCTTGGGTTAATTCCAACAATTAAAAAATACATTAATAAAGTTGCCGATTATAATGAAAAAGATATTGATTTTGTTGCGATCGGTAAAGAGAGACGTTTCGAACAAGAATATGAAGTTGCTTTGTTTCGACTTGTCCAAGAATCATTGCAAAATGCAATTAAACATGCGAAAGCAACACTGATTAACGTAAGGATTGAAATGAAAGAAGAGTCAATCATGATTGATGTCATCGATGATGGAATTGGATTTAATCCGAAAAAGAAGTACGAAAAATCATTCGGTTTAATCGGGATAAGAGAGCGGGTTGATATGCTTGGTGGTCAGTTAACGATCGATTCAGTTGATCAGCAAGGTACCCAGATTCAAATTGAAACACCGTACAATAATGAGAAATGCAAAATAGAGAATTAAAAAAGACTTTCAAAATCTCTGGTTAACAGGTAAAATAAAGGAAACAGATAAAATCGATTTCATTAACATGAAGGTATGTACTCGTATAATATTGTAATAGGTGATAGATAAGATCGTAATCTAGGGGGAAAAATGAACTATGAAAGTGGACAAAGTCATTGATATCGTTCTAATAGATGATCATATTTTGTTTAGAGAGGGAGTCAAGCGTATTTTAGAGTTTGAACCAGCATTTAATGTGGTCGGAGAGGGAGGAGATGGTGACGAAGCCACACAGCTCGTTGAAGAGCACCAGCCTGATGTCGTTCTAATGGATATTAATATGCCTAATATTAATGGTGTCCAAGCAACAGCTGACCTTGTTACGAACTATCCTGAGATCAATGTTGTCATACTATCTATCCATGATGATGAAAGCTATGTGACACATGCATTAAAAACAGGTGCAAAGGGCTACCTATTAAAAGAAATGGACTCAGACTCTTTAATAGAGGCCATTAAAGTAGTGAGCACGGGAGGGTCTTATTTACATCCCAAAATCACACATAATTTAGTACAGGAATATCGTCGGTTGTCACGGAATAGTAGTCGAAAACCACGTGTACAAAGAGGAATTAAATATAAGAAACCATTGCATATTCTAACGAAACGCGAATGCCAAGTCATTCAATTGATGGCAGAGGGGAACAGTAATCGGAAAATCTCAGAAACCTTATATATTAGTGAGAAAACGGTTAAAAACCATGTGAGTAATATTTTGCAAAAAATGAAAGTTAATGATCGAACACAGGCCGTAGTTGAGGCGATACGTAAAGGCTGGGTAGAAGTTATTTAATGTAAACACCCTGGTTTTTTCATGTGACCAGGGTGTTTTTAAAAGGAGAGCTACGATGAAAATTGCGGTAATGACAGATAGTACAGCATCGATAACAAAAGAATTGCAAGAACAGTATCAGATTCACGTCATTCCATTGAGTGTCGTCTTTGGGGAAGTTGCTTATCGAGAAGAAATTGACATTTCTACAGAAGAGTTCTATGAAAAATTAAAAGAGTCTGAGCGTTTACCGACGACATCACAACCCTCAATCGGTTTGATTGTGGAAAAGCTGAAAGAACTATCTGAAGACTATGATGCCATTATTTCTATTCATCTATCAAGTGAGATAAGCGGTACATATCAAGCGGTATGCAAGGCAGGAGAAATGACCGATAACATTGAGGTATATGCATTTGACTCAGAGTTAAGTGCAATGCCACAAGGGTTTTATGCAATAAAAGCAACTGAGCTCATTCGGAAAAATAAAACACCAGCTGAAATTATTGAAAATCTAACTGAAATGAAAACAAATATTAAGGCCTATTTTATGGTCGATGATTTAACTAATTTACAAAGGGGTGGCCGACTAAGCCATTCACAAGCATTAATCGGCAGTTTTTTACAAGTGAAGCCTATTTTACATTTCGTTGATAAGGTGATTGTTCCCTTCGAAAAGATACGCACACGGAAGAAAGCGATCAAGCGAATCATGGGAATGCTTGAAGAAGATGCAGCACAAGGCCTGGTTTCTAGAGTTGTGTTTATTCATAGCAATACCGAAGAATCTGCGATCGAACTTCGCGATGAGTTTGCGACACAATATCCAGACATTGAAACAATCATTAGTTATTTTAGCCCTGTGATTGGCACACATCTAGGTGAAGGGGCTATCGGTGTTTCCTGGCATAAATAAGCGAATCGTTTAATCAATGTTAATCATGAAATACGTGGAGTTCTAGCGCATTGTATGTTCTGCGCTAATTCTTCCTATATTAATGAATTTGTATGCGATAACAGATAAAAAGAGGTGACTTGATGTTTCAAATAAACAATCATCAAGAACTAGCCAACACTGAACCTGATCAATTGCTTGATTTAGCAAATCACTTTTTTGGAAAATTACTTACACGTCATGAAATTCCACTTCAAGAACCATTCTTCCAGCAACTCCTATCAAGCGCTTGCTTCACACCTACACCGTCAATTATCCAAAGACAATTTTATCATGAATGTCAACGTTGCTATAACCGCAAACGATCATTATTTGCGACACTCCCCTGTATATCATGCAAAGAAGATCATGTATACTGTCGAAAATGTATCTTAATGGGGAGGGTGATTGAATGTGAACCGCTTTATTATTGGTCAGGGGTGGAACCGATTTGGCCAGAAGTTGAAAACCCATGTGCTTGGACTGGAAAGTTAACAGATGCCCAGGAACATGCAGCAAGGAGGATCTCTACGGCGGTCATAAACAGACAAAAAGAATTACTCGTATGGGGAGTTTGCGGCTCCGGGAAAACAGAGATGTTGTTTCCAGCAGTAACGCTGGGATTGGAGCGTGGGCAACGAATTTGTATTGCAACCCCGAGAACCGATGTTGTCCATGAGTTACTCCCCCGATTTAGTGAAGCCTTTCCGTCAGTTCGTGTTCAAGGACTTTATGGTGGAGGCGAGAAGGATGAGGGAAGAGCGCAAATCGTCATTACGACAACACATCAGTTACTTCGATACAAAGGAGCTTTTGAGATGATGGTCATTGATGAAATCGATGCCTTTCCTTATCATGCAGATCCCATGTTACCCTTGGCGACACAGCGGGCAAAAAAAAGAATGAGTACAACGATTTATTTAACCGCGACACCACGAAGAAAGCAAAGAATTCGTCTGCAATGGGGAAGATTACCCCATGTTTTTGTCCCCATCCGTTATCACGGTTACCCTTTGCCTGTTCCACGATTACAAATGAGTTTCTCTTTGAAAAGAGATTTAGCAAACCATCAACCCCCAGCATGTCTGTTGAACTGGCTTGATCAACGCGAAAATAAGCAACGACAATTACTCATTTTTGTACCAACCATCCCATTAGCGAAACAGCTAAGTGAACAACTCGCCCCTTTTTTAATCAATATAAATAACAGTCGCTCTTCCATCGACTTTGTTCATGCAGAAGATCATAATCGTGAGGAGAAAATCACGATGTTTCGAGAAAATAAAACACATATTTTACTGACAACGACAATATTAGAAAGGGGAGTCACCTTTCCGGCCATTGATGTTGCCGTTCTAGATGCAGGACATATTGTATTTGATGAAGCAGCATTGGTGCAAATTGCAGGAAGAGCAGGTAGAAGTCATCTGGATCCAACAGGTGAGGTTGTCTTTTTCCATGATGGAAAAACGAATGGTATGTATGATGCGATAGATTCCATTCACATGATGAATCATCGAGGAGGATTGTAAAAAAATGAACTGTCTATGGTGTGATGAGGAAGTCATTCCAGAACTCAGTTGGAAAAACATCGTGCTCTTATCAGAACCAAAGTCTCTTTGTGAACCGTGTGAAAAGCAGCTAAAAAAATTACAGGGGAAGCGCTGTATCAAATGTAGTCGTCAATCAACAGAAAGCATTTGCTTAGATTGTCAGTTTTGGGAAGAAGATGATCCTTTAGAATTTAATCGATCCGTTTACTCGTATAATCCGCATATTCGGGCTATGATCGCACAATGGAAATATCGCGGTGATTATATATTGGCACATCTATTTAAGCCATTATTTATCAGAACCTTTATAGAAGAGTACTCTTTCTTAATGAAGGAAGCATTACTGATCCCGATCCCATTGAGTGATGAACGGATTGAAGAGCGAGGGTTTAATCAAGCTAAAGTACTAGCGGATTTTTTGCCACTACCCAATCAAGATCTACTGACACGGATTCACCAGGAAAAACAAGCTAAAAAAACACGATTTGAGCGAATCAGTGCAAATAATCCATTTATAATGAATGAACGACTCGATCAAAAGGTAATTCTTATTGATGATATGTATACAACAGGAACAACCCTGCGTCAGGCAAGTGTCGTATTAAGAGAACAAGGCTGCCCAGAGATATATTCCTTCACGCTTATTCGGAGTTAGTCTTTCTATGAATGGCGATAAATCGTAAAAGATGTCGAGTTTAAAATAAAGATATGTCTATAAGGTGCGCTCGTATAGACATTTGTAGCGCTTTTGGAGACTTGTGGATAGTTTAAGCAGGAAATTTACGTGGTAAAGTAGTATACTATAATCATAATGATAAGGGAGGACACTTACATGAAATATAACATTCGTGGTGAAAATGTAGAGGTTACAGAGGCTATACGTGAATATGTGAAAAAGAAGGTTAGCAAACTAGAAAGATACTTTGATACACCACCAACGTCCGATGTACATGTAAAGATAAGTGTCTATAATAATGAGCAGAGAATAGAAGTTACCATTCCGATGACTGATTTATTACTACGTGCTGAGGAAAGACACTATGATTTATATGCTGCCATTGACTTAGTTGTAGATAAGTTAGAAAGACAAATACGAAAATATAAAACAAAAGTAAACCGCAAATTTAGACAAAAAGGTGCTGCAAAACATGTTTTTGCTGAGTTAGAGAAAGAAGCTCAAGAAGCGAGACAAGAACAAGATGATGATGAAGTCGAAGTTGTTCGAACAAAACGATTTGATTTGAAGCCGATGGATTCAGAAGAAGCTGTATTGCAAATGAATATGTTAGACCATGCATTCTTTGTGTTTACAAATGCTGTTACAGGTGATACAAATGTTGTTTATCGCCGTAATGATGGACGTTATGGCTTAATTGAACCGAGCTAGACTAAAAAAATATTATTTAACAAAGCGATCCGCTCATTGGATCGCTTTTTAGATTGGAAAAATATTGTCGATATTTGTATGAAGTTATATTGAAAATGAAATATCTATGCAAAAAAGCTGGTAATTCTCAAAAACACCATTTTTATTGCTTGTAAAATGTTGTTTAGTGTAAAAAGACATGCGAATTGAGCTAGGAAAGCTTAAAATCACTATTGGCTATTAGTTAACAAGTCGTGGTATAAATGAATTAAGCATAAATGAAAGGTGGTATGGCATGAGGAAATACAGTAAGCGAGAGTTTGATGAACTGAGGATGAGGTTACAACAACATGAAGATTTAATTATTCAACTCGTAGAAATTACTGCAGCATCCAACCGTAAACTACATGTGCTAACGGAGGGGCAGACCGAATCTACACGTCAACAGAGTTTGCTTACTATTCATTCCCCGTAAAAAAGCTTTTACCTCATCACATCCTCATTTATAGTAAAAAGGATAGTTTATCATCAAACTATCCTTTTTATGCCTTTAAAACAAGAGAGAAAAGACGGCTATTGTGCCCAAGTAGTTGTCAGTATTGTTTAGAAAGTGTTATCATAATAAAAGAATGATACACAATTAACGAATTACTTAATAATAAATTGAGGTGCGTATATAAATGGCTGGATGGTTGAAAAGGATTTTTGGAGATGGAAATAAAAAACAGTTAAATCAGCTGGGAAAGATTGCGGATCAGATTGACGCATTAGAACCAGAATATGAAAAACTATCGGACGAAGACTTGCAGCAGAAGACTACAGAATTTAAACAGCGTTATGAGAATGGAGAAAGCATCGATGATATGTTAGTTGAAGCATATGCTGTCGTGCGGGAAGCCTCTAAACGCGTTTTGAAGATGCGTCCTTTTTATGTGCAACTTGTTGGTGCAATTGCACTGCATGAAGGTAATATTGCGGAAATGAAAACAGGTGAAGGTAAAACATTAGCCTCTACAATGCCAGCTTATTTAAATGCGATCTCTGGTAAAGGGGTACACATTATAACGGTTAACGAATACTTAGCCAGCCGTGATGCGGAAGATATGGGCATACTTTATGAGTATTTAGGACTTACAGTTGGTCTAAATGGTAATGGATTATCAAAAGAAGAAAAAAGGGTTGCATATGAATGTGACATCACATATGGGACGAATAATGAATTTGGATTTGATTATTTACGTGATAATATGGTCCTTTATAAAAATCAAATGGTACAGCGCCCTTTAAATTACGCCATTATTGATGAGGTTGACTCTATTTTAATCGATGAGGCGCGAACACCTCTGATTATTTCTGGATCGGCAGAAAAGTCAGCATCCATGTATCAACGCGCGAACACCTTTGTATCTACATTGAAAAGTGAAAAAGATTATACGTATGACGTAAAAACGAAAGGTGTTCAACTTACAGATGAAGGTATTAACAAGGCGGAACGTTTCTATTCATTAGAAAACTTATTTGATCTTGATCATGTTTCACTCATACACCATATTAATCAGGCTTTACGTGCACAAGTGTCGATGTTACGGGATACTGATTATGTAATTGAAGAAGAGCAAGTTGTCATTGTGGACCAGTTCACAGGGCGATTAATGAAGGGGCGTCGCTATAGTGATGGGCTCCATCAGGCGATTGAAGCAAAAGAAGGAATGCAAATTCAAAGTGAAAGTATGACACTCGCATCCATTACATTTCAAAACTTTTTCCGAATGTATAATAAGTTGGCAGGCATGACCGGGACAGCAAAAACGGAGGAAGAAGAGTTTAGAAACATATACAATATGGATGTTATTGCGATTTCTACAAACCAACCTATTATTAGAGATGATCGAGCCGACTTGATTTATAAGTCCATCGAGGGTAAGTTTCAGGCAGTTGTCAATAATATTAAAGAACGTCATGAGGCTGGGCAACCAGTGCTTGTTGGAACCGTTGCTGTTGAGACATCTGAGCTTATCTCACAGTTGCTCACGAAATCACGTGTGAAGCATAATGTACTGAATGCGAAAAACCACTACCGTGAAGCTGAAATTATTGAGAATGCGGGTGAGAAAGGCGCCATAACAATTGCGACAAACATGGCTGGACGTGGTACGGATATCAAATTAGGTGAAGGTGTTGTCGAGGCTGGCGGGCTTGCCGTCATTGGTACAGAACGGCATGAATCACGCCGTATTGATAATCAGTTAAGAGGTAGGGCTGGGCGACAGGGTGATCCAGGAATATCGCAATTCTTCTTATCAATGGAAGATGATTTAATGCGCCGATTTGGCTCCGATAACTTAAAGGGTATGATGGATCGATTAGGTATGGAGGATGATCAGCCAATTGAGAGTAAGATGGTTTCTCGTGCAGTAGAATCAGCACAGAAACGTGTAGAAGGGAATAACTTTGATGCTCGTAAGACAGTTCTATCCTATGATGATGTGTTACGTGAGCAAAGAGAAATTATTTATAAACAACGTTTTGAAGTAATTGAATCTGAGGGCGGAGAGCTCCGTGAGATCATCGAACAAATGATTGTATCAACTCTTAACCGTGTTATTCATACGCATACACAGGATGATGATGAATCAAACTGGAATCTAAAAGCGATTATCGAATATGTACATGGAAGTTTACTCAATCAGGAAGATATCTCAGTTACTGATATAGCAGGGAAAGAACCTGAAGAAATCGAATCCTTTATTATGGAAAAGGTTCGAAAAGCTTATGACGAGAAAGAAGAAGAATTAACGCTTGAACAGATGCACGAATTTGAAAAGGTTATTTTATTACGTACTGTAGATACGAAATGGATGGACCATATTGATCAAATGGATCAACTACGACAAGGTATTCATCTACGTGCATACGGGCAAGATGATCCATTACGCGAATACCAAACAGAAGGATTCCAAATGTTTGATACGATGATAACGAGCATTGAAGAAGAAGTATCACGGTATGTGATGAAGGCTCAAATCCGTGAAAATTTGCAACGAGAAGAAGTAGTAAAGGATACACAGGCAGTTGCAGGCGGGCAGGAAGAACAGAAGAAAACGCGTAAACCATTTGTAAGAAAAGTGAGTGTAGGTAGAAATGAACCGTGTCCATGTGGTAGTGGTAAAAAATATAAACATTGTCATGGAAACTAAGAAAGTTTCTAAATCGACTGTTGATTAATTTGAAATTCATTAAATAGAGGTGTAAATGATGGAATTAGTTGAAATCAAACAAGAGTTAAATAAAATGGCCTCGCGTATCGCTGAGTTTAGGGGGTCACTTTGACGTAGAAGCGAGCAGCGACCGAATCCATGAGTTAGAACTACAAATGTCTGCTCCCAGCTTTTGGGATGACCAAGAGAACGCTCAAAAAGTGATTCACGAAACCAATCATCTAAAAGGATCTGTAGAAACATTTGAACAACTTGTCAATCGATTAGAAGACTTAGAAATAACACATGAACTAGTGAAGGAAGAGAATGATGAAGAGCTGTTAAAAGAGCTCAATCAAGGCGTTTTATCTCTCTTTGATGATGTGAATGCTTATGAATTGGAACACCTTCTAAATGAACCGTATGATGCGAATAACGCAATTCTTGAGCTACATCCGGGTGCTGGTGGAACGGAATCACAAGACTGGGCAAGCATGTTACTGCGTATGTACCAACGGTGGGCCGAGCAGAAAGGTTTCACAGTAGAAACATTGAACTATTTACCAGGCGATGAAGCAGGGGTAAAAAGTGTTACCTTACTCATTAAAGGACATAATGCTTATGGATATTTGAAAACCGAAAAAGGGGTTCACCGTCTCGTAAGAATATCGCCTTTTGATTCATCTGGGCGACGTCATACATCATTCGTATCTTGTGATGTGATGCCAGAAATGACGGATGATGTCGATATTGAAATAAAAAGTGATGAACTGAAGGTTGATACATACCGCTCCAGTGGTGCGGGTGGTCAGCATGTTAATACAACCGATTCGGCAGTTCGAATTACACATATTCCTACTGGTATCATTGTTACGTGTCAAACAGGTCGATCGCAACTGAAAAACCGTGACGATGCAATGAAGATGTTGAAGGCGAAACTGTATCAACGGGAGATTGACCGTCAACAAGAGGAATTATCGAAAATTCGTGGTGAACAAAAGGACATCGGTTGGGGAAGTCAAATTCGTTCTTATGTTTTTCATCCCTATTCAATGATCAAGGACCATCGTACAGGTCTGGATATTGGAAATGTGCAACAGGTAATGGATGGTGATATTAATCCATTTATTGATGCATATCTACGGACACAGCTATCTTAATGCATCGTGAATCTTATGCATTGAAGGCCATTATTCCATGTCATAAATTTGTCATAAACAGTGTGATCCATTGGAGTATAAGGGATCTCATCGATTTTGCTTAGTTAAGAGATGTGACATTGGTTTTAAACCACTGTATTTAGGTTATAATAGATAATGATGGGTTTTATAATACATTTGTAGGGAGGAGACTATTATATGAAAAAATGGTTAGTAGCAATTCTATTTGGAACAGTTTTAACACTGGGTGCATGTGGTGGCGGCGACGATGGCGCAGACGATAATGCGAGTCCTGATGGAGAAACAGTAGATACTGCCGCAGGTGAAGAGGTATATAAAAGCAGTTGTGCCTCATGCCATGGCGGAGATTTGACAGGCCAATCTGGTCCAGCTTTAGATACGATCGGTGATAAATATACAGCAGACGAAATTGAAGATATTGTAGAAAATGGTATTGGCAGTATGCCAGCACAATCACAAGTATCTGATGATGATCGTGCAGAAGTTGCAAGCTGGTTAGCCGATAAAAAGTAATCGATTAAGTGAGTGAATTTCATAATTACCGTAACGAGCTATGCGGATATAGCTATAAATAGGGATTATGAAATTCATTAAAGTATATAAAACTTGAAACTCGATTCATAAATAATATTTATGAATCGAGTTTTTTATGCTTATGAGTAAAAATATTCACATGACTGTGTTTTAATTTTCAGTGTATTTTAATAATAGCATCTTCCATATAAACCCTTCATTTCCATAAAAGAGACAAAATATTTCAGAATCATCGTGTTTATTTGAGATTGAAACATAAATGTAATAAAAATGAATCAAAAAAGCTGTAGAAAGATGTTATACTATATTGAGTGTTCTACCATACATAATTAAAAGCTTATAAAAACGTAAGTGAACATAATTTTCTAAGATTATAATAAAGGTGAATCGATATAAATGATAATAATGAGAGATGTAACAAAAAAGTATGATAATGGGGTCACAGCGCTAAAGGGAATAACGATAAACATTGATCGAGGCGAATTTGTCTATATTGTTGGACCAAGTGGGGCTGGAAAATCAACATTTGTAAAATTAATGTATCGAGAAGTTAAACCATCTGAAGGGCAATTAATTATTGATGGACAGGAATTAGGAGAGTTAAAAGAGAAGGAAGTGCCTTTCTTACGAAGACAAATCGGTGTGATCTTTCAAGATTTTAAACTTCTATCAAAACTAACAGTCTATGAAAATGTTGCTTTTGCTTTAGAAGTAATTGAAGAGGATCCGAAAAAAATACGTGGCCGGGTAATGGAAGTTTTAGAACTTGTTGGATTGAAAAATAGGACACGGTCTATTCCGGATGAACTATCTGGGGGCGAACAACAAAGGGTAGCGATTGCAAGAGCGATTGTTAATAATCCTAAAATCGTAATTGCAGATGAACCGACTGGGAACTTAGACCCTGAAACATCCTGGGAAATCATGCGAATTTTTGAGGAGATCAACTTTAGAGGCACAACTATCGTGATGGCAACACATAGTAAAGAAATTGTGAACACAATTAAAAAACGAGTGATTGCGGTAGAAACTGGATCCATTGTGCGGGACGAAGATCGAGGGGATTATGGCTATGATATTTAGTGCATTGAAGCGTCATTTCAGAGAAGGTTTTAGGAGTATATTTCGTAATGGGTGGATGACCGTTGCTTCTGCAGGGGCGGTTACGATGACATTGATTTTAGTTGGGGTGTTTCTAGCCTTAATTTTAAATTTGAATGAAATTGCAAATAAAATAGAATCAGATGTTGAAATTAAAGTCCTTATCGACCGAACAGCTGATGAAGAAGAGATAAAAGAACTAGGTTTAGAGATTGAGAGTATTAAAGCAATCGATAGCATGTTTTTCGCTTCGAAGGACGATGAGTTAAAAGACTTAATTAAAAGTATGGGAGATGAAGGGGATTCTTGGTCATTATTTGAACAAGATAATCCATTGAACCATGCTTATTTAGTACGAGCCCATGAGCCAGAGGATATTGAAGGAATAGCCGCAAAAATTGAGGTTCTCCCAGGTGTTGAGGAGATTAACTATGGGGAAGATGTCGTAGATCGATTATTCGAGTTTAATAAATATGCACGAACGATTGGTCTTGTTTTAGTTGTCGGTCTCGTATTGACCGCCATATTCTTAATCTCGAATACAATTAAAATAACAATCATGGCGAGAAGTACGGAAATTGGAATTATGAAACTAGTTGGTGCAACAAACAAGTTTATAAGATGGCCATTCTTCATCGAAGGGATGTTGTTGGGACTACTAGGCTCAATTATACCTGTTGCGAGTGTACTTGCTGGTTACTATTACTTGGATACACGGATAAGTGAAAAAATCACCTTTAGTTTCGTAGAGTTACTACCATTCAATCCATTTGCATGGCAGTTATCACTATTGATATTGGGTATTGGAATGTTTATTGGCATG
Organism: Virgibacillus sp.; assembly: GCA_035302925.1. Classification (GTDB taxonomy): domain Bacteria; phylum Bacillota; class Bacilli; order Bacillales; family Amphibacillaceae; genus CALAMD01. The sequence continues at coordinate 15,167 of DATGSG010000106.1, forward strand.
TGGGGCAGTGTCATGAGTGTCCGTAAGTTTCTTAAAGTATAGGCAACGATAAATCAAATAAAAAAAGAGAAAAAGATGAGAGAGAGAAAACATCTGAGAAGGTCTTGAAGTTTTAAATTTTGAAAGGGGAATACGGGAATGAATCGCAATGCATTTTACATACTTGGTTTTCTATTAACATTGACATTGATTATCGCAGGTCCAAATCAAATAGCTGCGGAATCGACCAGTAATTTGGATGAAAAGATTGATGAACTAGAAAGAAACGAAGATAAACTAAAAGATGAAAAAGGAACAATTAATGAGGACAAGAAGAAAACAGAAGGCAAAATGGAGAAAAACGAAAATAAACAAAAAACAGTGGCTGATGAGGTCAATGATATCAATGAAGAATTAGTAGATACAGAAACATCTATTGAAGATAAAGAAACCGAGATCACGGCAACAAATGATGAAATAGAAGAGTTAGACACACAAATAGAAACATTAAAAGAGGAAATTACCGAACTGGAAGAACGGATTAAAAAACGTGAGGAACTACTCAAGGAACGTCTACAAGCCATCCAGAAAACAGATGGAGCAATGGGGTATGTGGAAGTCATCTTGGGATCTACCAGTTTCGCAGATTTTATTAGTCGTTCAGCAGCGGTGAATACCATTATGGACCAGGATAAGTCGATTATGGAGGAACAAGCGGAAGATCAGGCTTCCTTAGAAGATAAAAAAATAGCGATTGAAGACAAGAGAATTGAAACGGAAGACAAGAAACTCGCTTTAGAAGATCAAAAAAGTGAACTTGTAGCATTAAAGTCAACATTGGATGAACAAATGGACGAAAGAGAAACATTAATGGTGCAACTTGAAGAGGAGCACGGCGATTTAGAAGAATATCAACTGACGTTAACTGAAGAAGAAAGTATCTTAGCAGCTGAAGCTTCAGCGATTGAAAAAGCGAAGTCACTGGCTAAAGAAGAAAAGTCGAATCTGGAGCAGTTGGCAAAAGAAGAAGCAGCACGTGAGGCGAAAGAAGAGGAAGAACGTATCGCACAACAGGAAGCTGAGCAGAAAGAGAAAGAAGAGAGTGCTAAGAGTACGAAGAGTGCGAAGAGCAATAATAGTACGAAGAGTACCAAGAGTACGAAGAGCACAAAGAGTAATAACAGTGGTAGTAAAGCAGTGGCCACGAGTGAAACAACTCCGAGTAGCCCACCACAAAATAGTGGTGGCGGTGGCGGTGGTGGTGGAGGCGGAGGCGGTACATTTATCATGCCTTCAGCGGGTGGCGTAACATCCGAGTATGGATGGAGAACACATCCAATTCATGGTGGTACAAAACTTCACGCAGGTATGGATATCGGTGTTGGCATAGGATCATCTGTCAAAGCTGCCGCATCTGGTGTCGTTTCAACAGTAGGTTCAATGGGTGGATATGGGAATGTTGTTATAATTTCACATAGTATTAATGGGAAATCATATACAACACTGTATGCACATTTAAATAGCCAGTCAGTTTCAGTAGGCCAAAGTGTAAGCCAAGGGCAAGAAATTGCGAAAAGTGGAAATACAGGGGCTTCAACTGGACCACACTTGCATTTTGAAATACATCAAGGCGGTTATGGAAATCCAGTTAACCCAAGAAATCATATGTAGTAGGAATTTGATGTATTTGCAATTGCGTTAAATAGAAGATAATATGAAAGGCATCACATATAAGATGTGATGCCTTTTTTAAATATCATAACGTATAATAAAATGTACGTGAATGACATAATATAATATAACTCAAAAACGTACGAATTATAAACACTGGGGTGAAAAGATGAACGTTAAAAAGCAATCCATTTTCCTTATCCTGTTAGCTGCTTTATTAGTAGGATTTATTGGGGCCTATACAGCTGTAAAAGTCACAGAACCCAATACGAATACAGAGCAGAAACAAGATCAGGTTGGGAAGACGAAGGATAATACTGAAGAATCAGCGGAATTATCGACTGAAGTTCCAGAAGACATGACAAAGGTTACACAAGCTTATAATTTAATACAGGAGCATTATGTAGAAGATGTTGATGAAAAAGAACTTTTAGAAGGTGCGATTCAGGGGATGCTGGAAACGTTGGACGATCCCTACAGTACATATATGGATGTAGAATCGATGGAGAATTTCAATGAGCAAATTGAGTCCTCCTTTGAAGGTATCGGTGCTGAAGTTAGCATGGTCAATGGACAAGTAACCATAATTGCACCCATTAAAGACTCGCCAGCGGAACACGCGAGCTTAAAACCGAATGACCAAATCTTAAGTATTGATGATGAAGATTTAAAGGGATTAGATTTAAATGAAGCAGTCGAAAAAATCCGTGGTGAAAAGGGGTCGGAGGTAACATTAGAGATTAAACGTCCAGGTGTATCTGATCCATTTAATGTTGTTGTAACACGAGATAAAATTCCACTCGAGACTGTCTATTCAGATTTGCAAACGATAGATGGTAAAAAGACAGGGATTTTAGAATTAACGTCATTCTCGGAAACAACGGCGGATGATTTTGCAAAAGAGCTAGAGAAGTTAGAGGCTAAAAATATTGAAGGATTAGTGATTGATGTCCGTGGTAATCCTGGTGGACTACTTGATGCAGTTGAGGAGATTATGGAACACTTCATAACGAAAGATCAACCATATGTTCAAATTGAAGATAAATCTGGGGATAAACAACCGTATTTTTCAAGTTTATCGGAGGAGAAGGAGTACCCAATTAATGTGCTCATTGATGAAGGTAGTGCCTCAGCCTCAGAAATTCTTGCTGTAGCAATGAAAGAAACAGATCATGAAATAATTGGAGAAACAAGTTTTGGAAAAGGTACTGTTCAACAAGCTGTACCTTTAGGAGATGGAAGTACAATCAAGTTAACATTCTTCAAATGGCTTTCTCCAAAAGGAACATGGATTCATGAAGATGGGGTTGAGCCAACGATTGAGAAAAAACAACCTGATTATTATTATACGAACCCTGTTCAACTTGATAAAACATTGGAATTCGATGATACAAATGAAGACATTAAAAATGTCCAAATCATGCTAATTGGGTTGGGCTATGAGACAGACCGTAAAGATGGTTTTTTTGATAAAGATACAGAGAAATCTGTCCAATCATTTCAAGAGGATCATGATCTAAAAGTTACCGGAAAAATTGATGAGAAAACAGCTGGTTCAATTGAAGCTGAAATCATTGATAAAATACGTAATGGTGAAGATGATAAACAATTAGAAGAAGCTTTAGACGTATTATATAAATAAAAAACGATTTAGGTAAACCCGAATGATGATTTAAGTTTAATCCATCATTCGGGTTTTTTGTGGGGAATGGGATATTCTTTGGTTCATTCACTCGTAAAAAAATTCGCTTTGTAAATATCACTCTGATCCAATCGTGCGTTAATTTATGGTATGATTGAGATACATATAAAGAAACTGCCAATAAAGTGGTATAGTTGGAGGGGATCCTATGGTAGAGTCATGGTTAATCGAATTCGTAATAGCTATTGGCAAGGTTTTTTTGAATCCGTTATTATATTGGGTAATCTTATTTATGATGATTGTTGGATATAATCGGGTTAAACGTGAAAGATTACAATTTGGCTCGAAAGTATTTGATTATTTTACAGAGCGGAAAAATACGAGGTCGCTTTCCATTTGTGCTGGTCTGGTGATCTCCTTATTATCGCTAGGTATTGGTGTCGTATTTACATATGAAACAATCATGCTATTGAGTACTGTCATCATTATTCTGAGTATCGTGTCCAGATTCAATCTTTTATCAGCAAGTTATACAATTGGTATTACCTATTTATTAATCCTCTTATCACCACTTATCCTAGAAAATCAATCATATGTTTCACCTGATTTATTTGCTAATGTGAACGTACTAAGTTTGCTGTTTTTATTGGGTATCTTCTTATTTGTAGAGGCGATCTTGCTCGTACGTATGAAGCGGAATGATGCATATCCGGAATTATCCTTAAGTGACCGCGGAATTTGGATTGGACAACTCCGACTTAAAAAATTGAGTCTGATCCCATTCTTTGTATTGATTCCACATGGTTTAATTTCGTCCTTCGCACCTTATTGGCCTTCCATATCAATTGGTGAGGAGAAGTATGGTTTATTGCTCGTTCCGTTTATAATAGGATTCGATCATATTGTAAAAGGAAGTTTACCACAAGTTGCCGCAAAGCGTCTTGCGAAGTCAATTAGTCTATTAGGTGTGATCGTACTTGCGATCGCAATTGGGAGTATATATGTTTCCTGGTTATCATTTGTTGGCATTATAATCGCTATTTTAGGGAAAGAATATATCAATTATCGTCATCGCATGAAGGATCAAGAACTGCGTCCTTATTTCAATCAAATCGATGGGGCATTGAAAGTATTGGCAATTATTCCGGGTTCTCCAGCAGATCGATTGCAACTTTTAGTCGGTGAAACGATAGCTAAAGTGAATGGACAGACAGTAAGAAGTACCGATGAATTCTATGCGGCGGTACAAGCGAGTGGGGCTTCATTTAAATTAGATGTTCTAGATGATGCGGGAGAAGTACGATTTGTGCAAAGCGCTATTTATGAAGGGGATCATCATAAACTAGGGATTCTATTTGCAAAAAAACCTTATCGTATGACTCCCAACAAAAAAACAGCTTAAACCAAGTATGTGGTGGTTTGGTTCTGATTGATAAAGGGAGGTGAGCAACTGATTAAATTCGTTGTTTACCTTCCTTTATGTTTTAGAAAAGATTGTGGTTAAAATAATTTTATCATGAACAAGGAGGGAATGAATTTCATAATTACCGTAACCAGCTATACAACTACATATTGGAGCGATATAGCTATAAATTGGGATTATGAAATTCATTAAGAGGGTATAATCATTAAAAGAAAATGAAAGCTAGAAAGTAGAATATTTGTTCGTATATATGTTAAAATGAATATAGGAAATTGCTTCGAAAAAAAGAAGAGATTGAACTCTTTATCTAATAAACGATCGATTTAAACAGTAAACGGAGGCTCATCTTGCTATGGATAAATTTGAACTTGTGGCTGATTATAAACCAAATGGGGATCAGCCGAAGGTAATTGAACAACTAGTAGAAAGAATCAAGTCAGGTCAACACCATCAAACCTTATTAGGGGCGACAGGGACAGGTAAAACGTTCACTGTCTCTAATGTCTTAACGGAAATAAATCGACCGACACTTGTGATGGCTCATAATAAAACCCTTGCTGGACAATTGTATAGTGAGTTTAAAGAGTATTTTCCGAACAATGCGGTTGAATATTTTGTGAGCTTTTATGATTACTACCAGCCTGAGGCATATGTCCCATCAACAGATACATTTATAGAGAAAGATGCTAGTATCAATGATGAAATAGATAAACTTCGCCACTCCGCAACAGCTTCACTTTTTGAAAGACGTGATGTGTTAATCGTTGCCAGTGTTTCATGTATATATGGATTAGGTTCGCCAGAGGAATATGGGAACCATATGTTGTCATTGCGATTAGGAATGGAAAAAGATCGCGATGAATTATTACACGATCTCGTTTCCATTCAATATGCCCGTAATGATATTGATTTCCAGCGTGGAACCTTCCGGGTGCGGGGTGATTCAATTGAAATTATTCCAGCCTCAAGGGAAGAACATTGTATTCGAATTGAATTTTTTGGAGATGAAATTGATCGAATGCGTGAAGTTCATGCGTTAACTGGAGAGATTATTGGTGATCGAGATCATGTTGCGATCTTTCCGGCCTCACACTTCGTTACGGGTGAAGAGAAGCTTAAGAAAGCAATTGTAAATATTGAACATGAATTGGATGAACAGTTGAAGAAGTTAAGAGCGGATAATAAATTACTTGAGGCACAACGACTAGAGCAGCGAACGAATTATGATTTAGAAATGATGCATGAAATGGGTTTTTGTTCAGGGATCGAAAACTATTCAAGGCATCTATCCTTACGTGAAGCAGGCTCAACACCCTATACATTATTTGATTACTTTCCAGATGACTTCTTAGTCGTTGTCGATGAATCCCACGCAACATTGCCACAAGCCCGAGGAATGTACAATGGTGACCAAGCACGAAAGAAAATGCTTGTTGATCATGGATTTCGCTTACCATCTGCATTAGATAATCGGCCGTTAAAGTTTGAAGAGTTTGAAGAGAAAACAAATCAATTGATTTATGTATCAGCAACACCTGGCGATTATGAGATGGAACATTCACCAGAAATGATCGAACAAATTATTCGTCCCACTGGTTTACTAGATCCAGAAATAGATGTTCGGAAAATTGAAGGACAAATTGATGATCTTATCGGTGAGATTAATGACCGCGTGGAAAAAGGTGAAAGGGTTCTTGTTACCACCTTAACGAAGCGGATGTCAGAGGATTTAACAGACTACTTAAAAGAAATCGGTATTAAAGTTGCTTATTTGCATTCGGATATCAAAACACTTGAGCGAACGGAGATCATCCGCGATTTAAGGGTGGGTACGTACGATGTTTTAATTGGAATTAACTTGTTAAGGGAAGGTCTGGATATACCAGAAGTATCATTAGTCGCGATCCTTGATGCGGATAAAGAAGGTTTCTTGCGTTCTGTGAGATCACTTATTCAAACGATGGGGCGCGCAGCCCGTAATGAAAATGGTAGAGTCATTATGTATGCTGATCGGATCACAGATTCAATGCAAGTCGCCATTGATGAAACGAATCGACGGCGCACCATTCAAAAAGCTTATAATGAGGAACATCATATTGTTCCAACGACAATTAAGAAGGAAATTCGTGATGCGATACGAGCTACAATTGTGGCGGATGGGCAAGAGGAATATGAGGTCAAACTAAGCAATATGGAAAAATTACCTGCTAAGGAAAAAGCACATGTCATTGAGCAAATGGAAGAAGAGATGAAAGGAGCAGCAAAAGTACTTGATTTTGAAAGAGCGACAGAATTGCGGGATATTATATTGGAACTCAAAACATAAGGAATCATCACATCGCTTCTCGGTAATTCTTTAAAATTATTCGCTTTGTTGGTTGTATTTCAAGTAAAGATGATTCGAAACAGGTCACTAATTAATGTGGAAGGATGACGCGTTCATGCCTAAGAAATCAATTCGTATACAAGGTGCACGAGCACATAATTTAAAAAATGTTGATATAAAAATACCTAAGAATAAACTAGTCGTCATAACAGGCTTATCAGGATCAGGAAAATCATCACTCGCATTTGATACGGTTTATGCAGAGGGACAACGGCGTTATGTTGAGTCATTGTCTGCCTATGCACGACAGTTCTTAGGGCAAATGGACAAACCAGATGTTGACTTGATTGAAGGTCTGTCACCAGCGATTTCAATCGACCAAAAGACAACGAGTAAAAATCCACGATCAACGGTTGGTACGATCACTGAGATTGCTGATTATTTACGCTTATTATTCGCCCGTGTTGGGCGACCAACATGCCCAACACATGGGATTGAAATTAGTTCTCAAACGGTACAGCAAATGGTTGATCGAATTCTAGAGTATCCTGAACGGACTAGACTACAAATATTGGCTCCTGTAGTGACAGGTAAAAAAGGCGAACATATAAAAATATTTGAAAAGTTGCAACGAGAAGGATATGTTCGAATTCGTGTCAACGGTGAAATGCAAGAAGTTACCGATGAGATTGAATTGGATAAAAATAAAGAGCATTCAATTGAAGTCGTTGTTGACCGCATTATTGTAAAAGAAGGTGTTGCGGGACGATTAAGTGATTCAATTGAAACAGCGTTACCACTTGGCGAAGGGAAAATAATTGTTGATGTGAATGGGGAAGAAGAGCTTGTATTTAGTGAGAAACATGCTTGTCCAATCTGTGGATTTTCCATTCGCGAACTTGAACCACGTCTATTTTCATTTAATGGACCATATGGAGCGTGTTCAACGTGTGATGGCCTCGGCACGAATTTAGAGGTTGATCTTGACCTTCTCATCCCAGACTGGGAAAAGACCTTAAATGAACATGCAATCGCTGCTTGGGAACCGATCAGTTCACAGTACTATCCGCAGTTACTCAAAAGTGTATGTAAACATTATGAAATTGATATGGATATTCCAGTAAGCAAGATCCCAAAAAGACAATTGAATAGAATATTAAAAGGAAGCGGTAGAACAAAAATCCATTTCTATTATGTCAATGACTTTGGCAGGGTTCATGATAATATGATTCAATTTGAAGGTGTGTTACATAATATCGCTCGCCGCTATAGAGAAACTTCATCAGACTATATTCGTGACACATTAGAAAAATATATGGCCCAAACAGATTGCCCAACTTGCAGTGGATATCGGTTAAATGAACAAGCACTTTCCGTGAAAATAGATAAGCACCATATGGGGGAAGTTACAAATTATTCAATTACGGAAGCGCAAGACTTCTTTAAGCATCTGGAATTAACCCAAAAAGAGCAACAAATTGCGACGATGATTTTAAAGGAAATAAGTGATCGCTTGGATTTCCTAGATAATGTCGGGCTTGATTATTTAACATTATCACGTTCTTCAGGAACGCTTTCAGGTGGAGAAGCTCAACGAATTCGACTTGCTACACAGATTGGTTCAGCGCTGACAGGGGTATTGTATGTACTTGACGAACCATCCATCGGGCTTCATCAGCGTGATAATGATCGGTTAATTACAACGTTGAAACAAATGCGTGACCTAGATAATACCGTCATTGTTGTGGAGCATGACGAGGACACGATGCTCGCTGCTGATTGGCTCATCGATATCGGGCCTGGTGCAGGTGACCATGGTGGGGAAATCATCGCAAGTGGAACACCTAAGCAAGTGATGAGACAAAAGAAATCCTTAACAGGACAATATTTGTCGGGTGAGAAGTTTGTCCCCTTACCTGCGGTGCGACGTGAACGAGATGAACGGTATATTGAGGTTGTTGGTGCGCAGGAAAACAATTTGAAGAATATCACGGTTCAGTTTCCAATCGGCCTTATGACGGTTGTCACAGGTGTATCCGGTTCGGGTAAAAGTACATTAGTTAATGATATTTTATATAAGTCATTGGCAAAGCAATTGTATCGCGGAAAACATAGACCAGGTAAACATAAACAAATCAATGGGATTGACCAGATCGAGAAAGTTATCGCGATTGATCAGTCGCCAATTGGACGAACACCGCGATCGAATCCGGCAACATATACAAGTGTTTTTGATGATGTGCGGGATGTGTTTGCCCAAACAAATGAAGCCAAAGTTAGAGGATATAAAAAAGGGCGCTTTAGTTTCAATGTGAAAGGCGGACGTTGTGAGGCCTGTCGTGGGGATGGTATCCTTAAAATTGAAATGCACTTTCTACCAGATGTCTATGTTCCATGTGAGGTGTGTGATGGTTCAAGATATAATCGTGAAACATTAGAAGTTGAATACAAGGGGAAAAACATCGCTGATATTCTAGATATGAGAATAGAAGAAGCGTTAGAATTCTTTACTAATATTCCAAGATTAAAGCGAAAGTTACAAACTATCTTTGATGTTGGATTAGGGTATATTAAGTTAGGCCAGTCAGCGACTACGCTATCAGGGGGTGAAGCACAGCGAGTGAAGTTGGCGAGTGAGCTACACAAGCGCTCAGATGGAAAGTCTTTTTATATTTTAGATGAGCCAACTACAGGACTACATGCTGATGATATTACTCGGTTATTATTGGTCCTACAAAAGCTTGTTGATAATGGTGATACGGTCGTCATCATTGAGCATAATTTGGACGTCATTAAAACAGCGGATCACCTCATTGATCTTGGTCCAGAAGGCGGTGACCGTGGTGGGGAAGTGCTTGCAACAGGAGCACCAGAGGAAATTGCAACCGTCAAAAACTCATACACAGGTCATTATTTAAAGCATATTCTAGAAAGAGATCGAAATCGAATGGAAGACATGATTGCCAAAAAGGAACAATTAACGATAAAATAACGCGCATCCTACAATGGTAGGTGATTGCACTTCTTTTTCATGATTCTATCGGAACAAGAGGCTGCACTTTAAAGCCAAATATTTTGACCCTTAACGGTCGTTTAGGTAAAATGAATTTCATAATTACCGTAATCAGCTATGTTATTTTGATATGTTGTTGTAAACGAATCAATACAACTATCTGTCGAAGTGACATCGTTATAAATAGGGATTATGAAATTCATTAAGGTAAAGTGAACAAAGAAGATCGTTGGGAGGTAGAGAGATGAAACCAATTGAAATAGATAATGTACAAGATTTATTAAATCGTTACACAAATAAACCGGTTTATGTTCATCTGGAAACAACAAATGGTGCTTATGCGAGCCATTTTGATAATAAAGGTATTAATGTTGGTGCCTATATTCGTAATGCAAAAGTTTCTTTCACACAGGCTAAAATAGTCGGTAATGGAATCGCATATCGTGTTGGCCTGAAAATGGAAATGGGTTGGATTTATGCAGAAGGGTTAACAGATTGGACAATTCATGGAGAAGAGCAACTTTTATTTGCCGGACATGATCCGACAGGAAGATTAATGGTTGCTTTGCAAATAAGTGAACACCCATTTGACTATTAAAAAACGAAGAAACTATAAATCTTAACTTATATATAATACGGGTTCTGAGTAGTTATGAAGAGGATAGGTGATAGAATTGGAAAAACACGTCGTCATTATTTATCCACATCCAGATGATGAATCATTTGGTGCGGGTGGCTCCATTATAAATTATCGCAAACAAGGTGTGCCTGTTACTTATTTATGTGGTACATTAGGTGAGATGGGACGGAATATGGGATCACCTACTTTCGCTAATCGGGAAACATTACCAGAGATTAGGAAACGAGAGATGGAGGAAGTAGCAGATCACCTTGATATTGATTTTCGTTTATTAGGTTATCGAGACAAAACAATTGAGTATGAAGATAAACATGAAGTTGCAACACATATAAAAGGGATACTTGAGGAGATTAATCCGAGCTTAGTGATTACACATTATCCTGATTATGCGGTTCACCCTGATCATGATGCATTGGGAGCTGCAGCGATTGAAGCCGTGAGACTAATGGATCCCGAAAAGAGACCAACCGTTTGGGCACAGGCGATCACGAACGATTTCAAAAAGGTTCTTGGAGAGCCGGATGTCACCCATGATGTTAGAGAAATTTTTGATCAAAAATTAGATGCTATCCTCGTTCATAAATCACAAGTGCAAGGAATGTTGGAGCAAATGCAAGATAGTGATGAAGCAACTGAAACGATCAAAGGGGACTTGCAAAAACGGCTAGGACTCGAACAATTCTATATTTGGAGTTTTGATTAGTTAATGAATTTCATTCTAGCAAGTGATTGATTTAGATCAAGCTTATTTAAAATGATGGTAAATCTCCGCATTTATAATTTGAATGGAATAGATAAAATGCGGGGAGCGTACCTTCTATTGATCCTTATTATAAGTACAGAAAGGGGTTCACTCGTTATGAAACGCTTATACCGATCACGTGATGAACGAATGGTTGCGGGAATATTAGGTGGAATTGCACAACATTTTAATATCGATCCGACCATTATTCGATTGGCCTTTGTGCTTGGTTTGTTTATTAGTTTTGGTGGCTTGCTCTTTGTCTATTTTATCGGAGTTATTATTATCCCGAATGAATGGGAGATACGCTAATGTTTTTACGATGGTTTTTATCTGTGTTTTTAAATGCCATTGCCTTAATTGTTGTGGCACAATTATTTGAATCCTTTACATTAGCAGGGTTTGGGCCAGCGTTATTCGCAAGTGTTATCTTATCCATTTTGAATATCATTGTTAAACCAATCTTAATCGTTTTAACATTGCCCATTACAATCATATCACTGGGCTTTTTCCTTTTTGTTATTAATGCGATTACGCTGATGATCACTCAAGGACTAATGGATTCATCTTTTGTGATTGATGGCTTTGGCACAGCAATTATTGCTGCTATCTTGATCGCTATTTTAAATTTGTTTTTAAATGGCCTCATAAAGGATGTTAGAAGATAAAGCTGTTTATTTTTCGAATGTTTATGCGGTAACATGCTTGACATGCTTAAAAGAAAGCGCTATGATTATATATAAGTTAATAACGTCTATCTGCAGGTGGCGGACTTCTGGAGACCCACACGAAACCGTATTTTCCACATGGAAAATACGCTACTCGTGTGGGTCTTTTTATTTAAAAAAAGCATATATTGAATTAAACTAAATTATGGGGTGGTTGTATTGTCAGAGTTTATGGGAGAACTGTTAGGGACAATGGTGCTCGTTATTTTTGGAGTTGGTGTTGTTGGTGGTGTTCTTTTAAGGTGGTCAAAGGCAGAAGATGCTGGGTGGGTTGTGATTACATTAGGTTGGGGACTTGCTGTCGTTATGGGTGTTTATGTTTCTGGCACCGTATCAGAAGCACATATCAACCCAGCTGTAACACTTGGTTTCGCATCAATAGGGGAATTTCCATGGAGCAAAGTACCTATGTATATTACAGCGCAAATGATAGGTGCTATACTAGGAGCAACAATTGTATTTTTTAATTATTTAGCACATTGGGGAAAAACAAAAGATCAAGCTGCAAAATTAGCTGTTTTTGCGACGGCACCAGGAACTTCTTCAGAAGTGAGAAATCCATTATCAAACTTAGTAAGTGAAATAATTGGAACATTTATTCTCTTACTCGGTCTCTTATTTATTGGAGCAAATCAATTTGCAGATGGATTAAATCCACTTGTTGTGGGTGCTTTAATTGTAGCAATTGGTATGTCTTTAGGTGGTGCGACAGGTTATGCGATTAATCCAGCGCGTGATCTCGGTCCCCGTATCGCGCATGCGATCTTACCTATTCCAGGAAAAGGTGGTTCTGATTGGTCCTATAGTTGGATTCCTGTACTAGGTCCTATCATAGGTGGATCTTATGGCACACTCTTTTATAATGCCATCGTTAATCAGGTATATTCAGCAATATTTTGGATTGTTAGTGTAGTTGTCATAGGTTTATTTATTGGAGCAACGGTCTCTGAATTATCAGATAAAGATGTTCAATCAGACGAACAAGTAAAAAATACTACTGTATAAAGGGGCGTATTAAGGATGACTGAAAAGTATATTTTATCACTTGATCAAGGAACAACAAGTTCACGGGCGATTTTATTTAATCATGCAGGAGAAATTGTAGAAACAGCACAACGAGAATTCGAACAATTTTTCCCAGAGCCGAGTTGGGTGGAGCAAGATGCAAATGAAATATGGACTTCAGTACTTGGTTGTATCGCTGAACTTCTAAGCCAAGCGGATATTGATCCGAGCCAAATTGCAAGTATTGGTATAACCAATCAACGAGAAACAACAGTTGTTTGGGACAAGCATACGGGAAGACCGATTTATAATGCGATTGTTTGGCAATCACGTCAAACAGAAGAAATTTGTAAAGAATTACGGGAACAAGGTCATAATGAATTGTTCCGAAACAAAACGGGCCTCCTGCTTGATCCTTATTTTTCGGGTACAAAAGTAAAGTGGATTCTTGATCATGTTGAAGGCGCTCGAGAAAAAGCAGAAAATGGAGATCTTTTATTTGGAACGATTGATACATGGCTCGTTTATAAGTTGTCCGGACAAAAGACTCATATAACGGATTACTCGAATGCGTCAAGAACGTTAATGTTTAATATTTATGATCTTGAATGGGATGATGAACTACTTGATATTTTAACTGTTCCCAAGAGTATGTTGCCTGAGGTTCGTCAGTCATCAGAAGTATATGCTCATACCGTAGACTATCATTTCTTTGGGCATGAAATACCTATCGCAGGTATTGCAGGTGACCAACAAGCTGCCCTATTCGGTCAGGCATGCTTTGAAGAAGGCATGGTGAAAAACACATATGGAACAGGATGTTTCATGTTAATGAATACAGGTGAGCAAGCGATTCCATCTGAGTATGGTTTACTCACTACAATCGCTTGGGGAGTCGATGGGAAAATAGAATATGCCTTAGAAGGGAGTATTTTTGTTGCAGGTTCTGCCATTCAATGGTTACGCGATGGATTAGAAATTCTTGATAATGCACCCGAAAGTGAGCGTTATGCCGAAATGGTAGAGTCAACAGATGGTGTTTATCTTGTACCCGCATTTGTCGGACTTGGAACTCCATACTGGGATAGTGATGCACGTGGAGCAATCTTCGGATTGACAAGAGGTACGAAGAGGGAACATTTGATACGCGCGACACTTGAATCTCTTGCCTATCAAACAAAAGATGTGTTAGATGTGATGATCAAAGACTCTGGAATTAATCTGAAGTCTCTGCGTGTTGATGGTGGTGCTGTTACAAATGACTTTTTAATGCAATTCCAAAGTGATCTCTTAGATGTACCTGTTGAACGTCCAAGTATTCAGGAGACAACCGCATTAGGAGCCGCATATCTTGCTGGTTTAGCGGTTGGGTTTTGGAACGATCAAACGGAGATCGCGAAACAGTGGAAGAATGAACGTACGTTTGTAAATGAGCTTGATCATGACAAACGTGATGAATTATATACAGGCTGGAAAAAAGCAGTCGAGTCAACACGATCATTTAAATAATAAGAAGTTTTCATATCATCAAATAAAGGCTAAGCGGTATAAAAACTCCGCTTAGCTTATTCCATAAATAACATGAAAATGAAACCTTATTTAATGAATTTCATAATACCGGTTTAGTGCCTCACCGTATCGATGTTGCTTGTTTTGGCAATTATGAAATTCATACAGATGAATAACAAATACATATACCTAAAGGTGGAAATTGAGATGAAAAAAATAATCAATGATCCAAATCAAGTGGTAGATGAAATGATCGATGGGATGGTAGCCGCTTATCCCAATCAAATAAGACGATTACCCGACACTACAGTAATTGTTCGGCATGATGCACCAATCGATAAAAAAGTCGGCATTATAAGTGGTGGTGGAAGTGGTCATGAACCAGCACATGCGGGTTATATCGGTAAAGGGATGTTGGATGCAGCAGTTGTAGGTGAAGTATTCACCTCGCCAACACCAGACCAAATACTAGCTGCCATTAAAGAAGTTGATTCAGGTGTTGGTGTTTTTATGATTATCAAGAATTATACGGGTGATGTGCTTAATTTCGAGATGGCCGCGGAATTGGCAGAAGCAGAAGGCATACAAGTCGAGAAGGTTATCGTTGATGATGATGTGGCGGTTGAAGATAGCTCATTTACAACGGGCAGACGGGGAATTGCTGGAACTGTTTTTGTTCATAAAGTTGCTGGAGCAAAAGCGGAGCAAGGTGGTACACTAGAAGAAATTAAAGCAATTGCTGATAAAACAGTCGCTCAGGTTCATTCAATGGGGATGGCGATTAGTCCCTGTACAATTCCAGCTGCTGGAAAACCTTCATTCCAACTTGGAGAAGATGAAATGGAAATTGGGATGGGAATCCATGGTGAGCCAGGTATTGAACGAAAGCCGATCGGTACGGCCAAAGAAATCGCGACAACCTTACTCGATAAAATCTTATTAGAGACTGAATATAAGGAAAATGATGAAGTTGTTGTCATGATTAATGGATTAGGATCTACACCAGAGATGGAGCTATTTATCGTTAATAAAACGGTACAAAAGAACCTAATAGATAAAGGAATTCACGTATATAAAACCTATGTAGGGCATTATATGACTGCACTTGAAATGGGTGGTTGCTCAGTCACGGTGTTGAAACTAGACGCTGAACTCCAATCATTACTTGATGCTCCATCAGATGCACCCAATTTTTTAGAAAGGTAGATGATGATGAATGGAAATTCAAATCGAAGAAACGATAAAATGGTTTCAAAAAACAAATGCTAAACTACAAGCAAATAAAGCCTATTTAACGGACTTGGATCAAGCCATTGGTGATGGTGATCATGGGATTAATATGGCCCGTGGCTTTAATGAAGTTATTAATAAAATAAATGATACAGACGAATATGCATCTGTATCAGATGTTGTAAAGGACGTTGCAATGACCGTGATTTCCAAGGTAGGTGGTGCTGCGGGACCATTATATGGGACGGCCTTTTTGAAGATGTCAGTTGCTCTAAAAGGTGAGGAAGTGGTCAATCAACAGGTTTTTGCGAAGGCTTTATCAGCTGGATTTGAAGGTATTAAGCAAAGAGGAAAAGTCGAAGTAGGGGAAAAAACATTACTTGATGTTTGGTATCCCGTTACAGAACTATTTAGAAAAGAAAGTGATGTTGATGCAGATGCTCTGATCGAGGTAGCTGAATCTGCGATGAATAAAACAAAAGAAATACTCGCGACAAAGGGGCGGGCAGCCTATTTAAAAGAACGCTCTATTGGACATATTGATCCGGGATCTGCTTCCTCCTATTATTTGTTTCTTTCCTTAGCCGAAGTCATGAAGGAGGCGGAATAACAAATGAATCATGTCGGTATCGTGATCATCTCGCATAGTGAAAAAGTAACCATCGGTATTCAAGAAATCCTTCATGAAGTATTACCCGACTTTCCAATCGGAATAGCAGGCGGTTCTGATGACGGAGAGATTGGAACAAGTGTAGAAAAAATCATGAAGGCTATTGATCACGTAGATCATGGGCAAGGCACATTGTTGTTTTATGATTTAGGTAGCGCTAAAATGAATGCAGAATTAGTCATAGACATGAAGGATACCGAATCTATTAAAATTGTTGAAGCACCTTTATTAGAAGGGGCTTATGTTGGGGCAGTCGAATCAAATATGGGAAAAACGATGGATGAAATCATCGCCTCCTTGAATAAGTCATTTCCACCACTTCCGTAATCCATTATATTTACCTTATTGATGCATGCATTGCATCTCATTCTAAGCGCAGGTATGTTTGCTGCGCTTTTTAGTATGGGGTGATATGTATACGTAAAGATTGTTTCTTTGTAATCAACCTATTATACTTAATGTGCTACAATATAAGTCAACAATTACAAGCTCCATGGAGGGATAGATTCAGATGTCAACGGTAAGAACACAGGATTTATTAGATAACTTCAACTTAACGCTAATCGCGGGAAAAGATGGAATACATAGACAAATTACTACAAGTGACATATCTCGTCCAGGTATGGAGATGACAGGATACTTCAAATTTTATCCAAAAGAACGTCTTCAATTAATAGGTAGGACTGAAATGGCTTTTTTTCTTAGCTTAACAGATGAAGAAAAACTAGACCGGGCTGTGCAAATGTGTACAGATGTGACACCAGGGATTGTCGTTTCTAGAGGAATGGACATCCCAAAAGAGTTGATTCAAGCAGCAGATGAGTCTGGAGTACCCATTTTGCATTCACCTCGTACAACGACACGTGTTATTAGTAGGCTAACAAATTATTTAGAAGCTAAATTTGCTCCGTTTACAGCTATTCATGGAGTGCTTGTTGACATTTATGGTGTCGGGGTGTTAATAAGAGGGCAGAGTGGAATCGGTAAAAGCGAAACGGCTCTTGAACTTATTAAGCGCGGACATCGTCTTGTCGCAGATGATAGTGTTGAAATTCGTCAAGAAGATTATGATCGACTTATCGGTAATTCACCACCACTTATTAAGCATTTATTAGAAATAAGAGGGCTTGGAATTATTGATGTGATGTCATTATTTGGTGCAGGATCGGTCATTAACTATAAAAAAATATCAATGATTATTAATCTTGAACTGTGGGATCAAAAAAAACAATATGATCGAATAGGTGTAGATGTGGATACCCTTAAAATAATGGATGTTAAGATTCCAGAAACAACGATACCGATCCGTCCGGGGAGGAATTTAGCCGTCATTATAGAAGTGGCAGCGATGAACTTCCGTTTAAAACGAATGGGTGTTAATGCGGCGGAAGAGTTTACGGATCGGCTATCACAAGTAATCGAATCGGAAAGAAAATAATATCATGTAGGAGTGAGTGTTTTGACCTGTACCGCACCAGGATTAGATCGGGTTTTTATTCAAGTTGGTTCATTATCAATCTATTGGTATGGTGTAATTATTGCCGTAGGAGCCTTTCTAGGCTTATATTTAGCTACGAAAGAATCTGATCGTCGGGGCCTGAAAAAGGATTTAATGGTTGACTTAGTTGTGTTTGCCATCCCGATTGCGATTTTATTTGCCCGTATGTATTATGTTATTTTTGAATGGGAAAGTTATGCTGGAGGGCCATGGTGGAAAGTTTTCGCTGTCTGGGAAGGTGGATTAGCCATACATGGAGCACTAATTGGTTCCATATTAACGGCGATTGTTTATGCACGCGTTCGCAAAGTATCCTTTTGGCAGTTAGCAGATATTGCGGCACCCGGTCTTATTTTAGGTCAAGCCATTGGACGTTGGGGAAACTTTATGAACCAGGAGGCTCATGGTGGTCCATTATCGGAAGCTACGTATAATAGCTTTCATCAGTATTTACCTGATTTTATAATGAATCAAATGTGTATCAACGGAACGATGTATCATCCTACCTTTTTATATGAGTCATTATGGAATATACTCGTGCTCGTTCTATTGTTGATCATCCGCCGTTATAATCCACTCCGTGGTGAAGTATTCTTAAGTTATTTACTAACTTATTCGATTGGTCGGTTCTTTATCGAAGGATTACGAACAGATAGCTTATATACCTTCTTTGGCCAAATCCGAACAGCACAATTAATCTCAATACTTCTCATCGTAGGTGCAGTCGCATTGATGATCTATCGTCGTTATTCCAGTAAAGTGGATCGACATTATGACGGGAAAAAGGTTCATAAACGAAAATAAAGTAATGATTGAGTGAACGGCTGAGCTAAAACTCTTTAGGAGTGCAAATAATGCGAAAAACCGAACGATTTCAAGTTGAAAATACGAATTCATTATGGCAAATTTATAAAACCGTGTCGTTTATAAAAGTGATGAAGAATTTTATCTTTATTCAAATCGCACGTTATACACCATTTTTAGGCGTTAAAAATTGGCTTTATCGCGTTTTTTTACGCATGAAGATTGGTAAGCATACGGCTTTTGCTTTAATGGTGATGCCAGATATTATGTTTCCTGAGAAAATCACCGTCGGGAGCAATAGTATTATTGGTTATAATACAACGATATTGGCACATGAATATTTAATAAAAGAATATCGAATTGGTGAGGTCGTTATCGGGGATGAAGTTATGATTGGTGCGAACACGACAATATTGCCAGGTATTTCAATTGGTAATCATGCGATCGTTTCAGCGGGAACACTCGTTCATAAAAATGTTCCCGCAGGCGCATTTGTTGGTGGGAATCCAATGAAGGTGATTTATACTAAGGCTGAGATGGAGCAGAGAGCGGAAGATCAGTTATCATAATGCAAATGATAAGGAGATATGAATCATGAATTTGCCAACTGGTGTGTTGCCAGCGATTAGGCGCATGAAAGATTTTGAAAAGGGAATAGTAACAAGTCATAAATGGGTTGTCTTTTTAGAAACAAGATTATCCCAAATTAAAAGCCTTGTGGAGTATTCGCGACGGGAAAATAAAAAAGTATTGATTCATTTTGATCTGATTCAAGGATTGAAATCTGATGAATATGGAATGGAGTTTTTAATCCGGGAAGTCAATCCAGATGGGATCTTATCAACGCGTGGAAATATCATTGGCTTAGCAAAGAAAAATAACGTACTCGCCATTCAGCGGATGTTCTTACTAGATAGTGTTGCCCTTGAGCAAAACTTGAAACTAAGTGAACGATTCCGACCCGATTGTATTGAAGTATTGCCAGGGGTTATGCCACATGTGATTGAAGATATTTATCAACGGACAAATATACCCATTATCGCGGGTGGATTAATAAATAAACAAGAAGAAGTTGATGCAGCCCTCGAAGCTGGCGCTATTGCTGTATCCACGTCTAATATAGATTTATGGGAACAGTAATGGCTGAAAAACTTCAATAATAAAAGGTACTATGTTATACTGAAACTAAGTTAATAAACTCATCTGGACGGAGACATGGAGAAGCCATAGACTCTTACTGCTTAAATGCGGTAGGAGTTTGTGGCTTCTCTATTTTTACCAGGAAAGAAAAAAACAAAATGGGATGTGTATTGATCATGACATACTTTACAAGTTATAAGAGAAGTGAGACATTAAAACAATTAGCGGAAGAAACATTAGATGTTTTAGTCATTGGAGGCGGCATTACAGGTGCAGGAATAAGCCTTGATGCTGTCACCCGTGGCTTAAAAACGGGATTAATTGAGATGCAGGATTTTGCAGCGGGAACATCAAGTCGTTCGACAAAACTCGTTCATGGTGGGCTACGTTATTTAGAGCAATTTGAATTTAAAATTGTAGCAGAAGTCGGCAGGGAGCGAGAAATTGTTTATGAAAATGGACCCCATGTGACGACTCCAGAGAGAATGATGTTGCCGTTTTATAAAGGGGGATCATTCGGTCCTTTTACAACGAATATCGGGTTACTTGTCTATGATCTTTTAGCAGGAGTGAAAAGAAATGAACGACGCCAAATGTTTGAACCAGAAGAGGCAATCGCCATAGAACCATTACTGAACCAAACAGGATTAAAAGGTGCCGGTTATTATGTAGAATATAAAACAGATGATGCTCGTTTAACCATTGAAGTACTCAAAAAGTCAGTGGAATACGGCACGAAAGCGATCAACTACACGAAAGCAAAAGATTTTATTTATGATGATCTAGGAAACGTAATCGGTGTGATTGCTGAGGATGAAATTACGGGAAAGCAATCAAAAATATACGCGAAGAAAATCATTAATGCGGCTGGCCCTTGGGTCGATGAATTAAGAGAGGCCGATGGATCAAAACAAGGTAAGACACTGCATTTAACGAAAGGGGTTCATCTCGTATTTTCAAAAGAAGACTTCCCTTTACAACAAGCCATTTATTTTGATGCTCCGGATGGGCGTATGATATTTGCCATCCCGAGAAACAATAAAACGTATGTAGGGACGACAGATACAAGTTATGACGGAGATATTGCACGTCCTATCGTAACGATAGAAGATCGTGATTATATCTTATCTGCAGTAAATTATATGTTCCCATCATTAAAAATAACGGCTGATCATGTTGATTCAAGCTGGGCAGGATTACGGCCACTTATTGCTGAAGGCGGGAAAAACCCCGGCGAAATATCACGAAAAGATGAAGTGTTTATTTCTTCATCCGGTCTTATTTCAATGGCAGGTGGAAAGCTAACCGGTTATCGGAAAATGGCTCAAGAAGTAATAGATCTCGTGGTGAAGCAACTAAAATTAGAAGAAGGCATTCTGTATTCGGGATCAGATACACGTTCATTAGCTATTTCTGGTGGTGAAGTAGGTGGATCTAAAGGATTCAGGCAGTTCAAAAGTAAGAAAATGGGTGAAGGTGTGGAAATGGGGCTTGAGCAAGAGGTTGTCTCCCTACTCATTCAGCAATATGGTTCAAATGTGGACACCGTGTTTAAACTATATGAAGACAATCATTCAAAGGCGACTGAATTGCAAATGGATCCGATTGTCCTTGCAGAGCTGATCTATGCGATTGAATATGAACTTGCTTATACACCGTCAGACTTCTTTATTAGAAGAACAAGTGCATTATTCTTCGATATTGATTGGGTAAGAGAACATAAACAAACCGTCATCTCCTATATGAGTGATGCCTTCCAATGGACGGATGAACAATGTAAAAACTATGAATTAGCATTGAATGAGAAATTGCATGAAGCAGCTAACCCTGAATAAAAAAGGCATTGTAAATTATTGACAAAAATGTTCATAAAGTCCTTATATGAGCAGAAATATAGACGGTCTAGCTCGGTTGTCATATACTAAATAGTGGATATGGTTTTTAAAAACATTAAAGTTGAATAATAAAAACAAAAATTTACTATTAGAAGATGAGGCGATATAAATGTCCGAGGAGCGCATGTATGATGTAATTATAGCAGGAGCAGGACCAGCAGGAATGACAGCCGCAGTCTATGCATCCCGTTCAAATTTAGACACACTTATGTTGGAACGAGGTATCCCTGGAGGACAAATGGTCGATACGGAGGATATTGAGAACTATCCTGGTTTTGATCATATTTTAGGGGCAGACTTATCAAATAAAATGTTTGAGCACTCAAAAAAGTTCGGTGCAAAATATGCATATGGAGCAATTTCTGATGTTGAGGATCACGGTGATTATAAGCTCGTAATTGCTGGTAGTAAAGAATATAAGACAAGATCACTCATTATTACAACGGGTGCCCAATATACAAAAATAGGAATTGAAGGCGAAGAAGAATTAACAGGTCGTGGTGTATCTTATTGTGCCGTTTGTGATGGAGCATTCTTTAAAGACAGAGAACTTATCGTTATTGGTGGTGGGGACTCAGCAGTGGAAGAAGGTATGTATTTAACACGATTTGCGAAAAAGGTAACCATTGTTCACAGACGTGATGAATTACGTGCCCAGAAAATCCTCCAAGAACGTGCCTTTAAAAATGATAAGATCGAATTCATTTGGGATACGGTTCCCGAGTCTATTAATGGTCCAGAAGGAAAAGTAAGTAGTATTACATTGCGTAATGTGAAGACAGATGAAACGTACGATCATGAAATTGATGGGGTTTTTGTCTATATTGGAATGGATCCGTTAAGTGAACCATTCAAATCACTCGGTATTATTGACGAAGATGGCTATATCCCTTCCAACGAGAATATGGAGACAAGTGTACCGGGCGTATTTTCCGCTGGAGATATTCGAGTAAAAGATTTACGTCAAATTGTAACAGCAACAGGTGATGGTAGTATTGCTGCTGAAACAGCACAATCATATGTTGATGAACTTGAAGCAAAGTTGAACGTGTAAAGAATATATATAAACGATCAGAACATGATGATAAAGTAATTTTGTTTTAACGTCCTTGTAATATGGGAGAAACAAAGTTCGTGTATAATGAATTTGACTAATTGACCCCCCTTTTTAATATAAATTAGTTTACTGCACAGGCATATATCGCCTGTGCTTTCTTTATGCTTACTTATCCATCTACTTCTCTCCTTTCAAAACGGTATTGCATCAATAAATAAACATATCTCTGTAGCTTAAAACGGATACAATGTATAATAGAATCAGATGGGAAAATAAATACTGCCATAACACTTGTACACAGAAATGAAAAACAGTCATTTTAATTACATTTATGAATTTCTCCACATACTTAAAATAAAAGAAGCTGGTGAATGAACATGCAACGGGTAACCAACTGCATATTAATAGATAACGACCACATTTTATTATTGAAAAAGCCTAGCAGGGGCTGGTATGCAATTCCAGGTGGAAAGATGGAACGAGGCGAAACCATTAAAGAGTCTGTCATAAGAGAGTATAGAGAAGAAACAGCATTACATATTGAATCCCCACAGTTAATTGGTGTATTCACATTCAATATTTTTAAAGAAGAACAGCCTGTTCAAGAATGGATGATGTTCACATTTGTGAGCTACCATTATCATGGTTTGCTAACCGATTTTTGCGAAGAAGGCGAATTGGAATGGGTGCGAATCGATGACATCGAGAAATACCCCATGGCTGCCGGTGATCAGAAAATATTTGAGCATGTACGATCATCTCAATCCATCTTGTATGGAGCCTTTTCCTACACAACGGATTACGAGTTGCTTGATTACCGACTTAATCCTGGGGGTCTAGAGGAGGAATAAATAATGAAAGACAATGAACAAGAAACTAAATTATTAATTATTACAGGTATGTCTGGAGCGGGAAAAACAGTTGCGGTACAAAGTTTTGAAGATCTAGGCTATTATTGTGTGGATAACTTACCACCCGCATTACTACCAAAATTTCTCGAATTGATGAAGGATTCAACGAATAACATTCATAAAGTCGCACTTGTCATGGATTTACGGGGACGTGAGTTTTTTGATTCCCTATTCGAAGCATTGGATACATTAGGCCGGGAGAACTGGCTTCAGGAACATATTATTTTTCTTGATGCGAAAGATGAAACATTGGTTAGCCGGTACAAAGAAACAAGGAGATCCCACCCACTATCAGTAGGAGGATTGCCCTTAGATGGAATAAAACAAGAACGGGAAATCATAGAAGAATTACGAGGAAGATCACAACGAATTATCGATACGACCCATTTAAAACCCAAAGAACTACGTGAAAAGATCGTGGATCTCTATGCGGATGAGAGTCAAGAAGTATTTTCTGTACACTTCGTATCGTTTGGGTTTAAGTATGGATCTGTGATTGATGCTGACTTGGTCTTTGATGTTCGATTCTTACCGAACCCTCACTATATAGCACATCTGCAGCCACTTACTGGACTAAACCCGGAGGTATCGTCCTATGTATTCAAATGGGCAGATACGCAGGAATTTAATGAAAAGGTGCTTGATTTATTAAAATTCATGCTACCACAATATAAAAAGGAAGGTAAATCACAACTTGTTGTTGCGATCGGGTGTACAGGTGGACAACATCGCTCCGTTGCGATTACAGAGTACTTTACGAAGCAATTACCTCAATATGTGACACATATCACACATCGGGATATTGACAAAAGAAAGGGTCATTAAGGATGGGAAAGCATAAAGACCCTAAAGTAGTAGTCATCGGTGGAGGAACGGGGATGCCGGTGTTGTTAAGAGGTTTGAAGAATTTACCCATTGATTTAACAGCGCTTGTTAATGTAGCGGATGATGGAGGTAGTACCGGTAGAATACGCAATGATATGGCTATGCCAGCACCGGGAGATATTCGCAACGTAATCGCCGCATTATCTGAAGCCGAACCGATGTTATTGGAGCTCTTTCAACATCGATTTGAAGTCGGTAATGGCTTATCAGGTCATTCCATGGGAAATTTATTACTTGCAGCAATGACATCTGTAACCGGCGATTTTAATACGGGCATTAAAGAAATATCACGCGTACTAAATGTCAAAGGTGAAATCTATCCCATTTCGAATGATAGTATGTCTTTACATGCGAAAATGACAGACGGTACTACTGTATCAGGTGAGTCAAAGATTCCGTTGGTTCATAAACAAATTAAGAAAGTGTTTTTAAGTCCACAACCACTTCGCCCTTTACCAAATGCTCTAGAAGCAATTGAACGTGCTGATTTAGTCGTGATCTCTCCAGGTAGTTTGTACACAAGCATATTACCCAACTTAATTATACCGGGGATAGGGGACGCACTAAGAAATACGGATGGAAAGGTCGTCTATGTATGTAATGTTATGACCCAAGCAGGGGAAACGACTGGATACTCCGCAGCAGATCATGTCCAGGCTATTGTCGATCATATTGACGGGGGATGTATCGATTCAATTGTTATCCACAATGAATCCATTCGTAAATCGATCCGTGATGTTTATAATGTAAAAGATGCCGAACCAGTCGTTTATGATAGAGAACGGTTAATTGGCATGGGATTACAAGTTGTTCAATGTGATATTATCGATTATACCGAAAAGACGGTACTGCACAATAGAAAAAGGGTCGCAGACTTACTCTATTCCTTGTTAAAACAAGAATAAAAGATTGATTCGTAAATCCAGTAAAGGAGGTTACTGAATTGTCCTTTGCTTCTCAAGTGAAAAAGGAACTAACCAGTATTGAAGTAGATAATTGTTGTAGTCAAGCAGAATTAGCAGCACTAATCCGAATGAATGGTGCTATTTCTATATCTAAAGATAAATATACATTGGATATACAAACAGAAAATGCTGCCATCGCACGCCGGATTTATTCCCTTATTAAATTGAATTATTCTTATCCAGTAGAATTACTCGTGAGAAAAAAGATGAAGTTAAAGAAAAATAACGTTTATATTATTCGTCTTGTTAAGGAAGTTGGGGCCATTTTATCGAAGTTGGATATTTTGCATGAGCCCTATGAATTTGTCAGAGAAATATCACCTAAATATTATAAAAAGTCATGTTGTCAGAAAGCATATTTACGTGGAGCATTTTTGGCAGGTGGTTCGATAAATAATCCGGAGACATCTTCTTATCACTTAGAGATATTCAATTTCTACAACGAACATAATGATTCACTATGCAAATTATTGAACGCGTTTAAGCTAGGGGCTCGTGTATTAGAGCGAAAGAATGGACATATTGCGTATATTAAAGAAGCGGAGAAGATCAGAGAGTTTCTCGTTATTATTGGTGCACATAACGCTTTATTTAAATTTGAGGATGTAAGAATAGTTCGCGATATGCGTAACTCTGTAAATCGGCTTGTTAATTGTGAAACGGCAAATTTAAATAAAACAATTGGAGCCGCCTTTCGCCAAGTAGAAAGCATCAAGCTAATTGAAGAGAGTGTAGGTATAGAAGCCTTACCTGAAAGACTACAAGAAATTGCGGTGTTAAGGGTGAAGCATCAAGAAGCCTCTTTAAAAGAATTAGGGGAACTCGTTACCGGTGGAAACATTTCTAAATCAGGTGTAAATCATCGATTGAAAAGAATCGATGAGCTTGCCAAAAAGATTCGACAAGGTGAAGAAATATAAAAAACTCCCTTTCAAAATAATGGAAGGGAGTTTTATTTATTCAACATGAATTAATCCTCTTTACGTTCAAGTACTTTATCAATTAAGCCATATTCAACAGCTTCTGAAGCAGACATGAAATTATCACGGTCTGTATCAGCTTGAATAACTTCTAATGGCTGACCAGAACGTTCGGCAAGGATATTGTTAATGTTTTCACGCATCTGAATGATTCGTTTAGCATGAATCTCAATATCGGAAGCTTGGCCTTGTGTACCACCTAAAGGTTGATGAATCATTACTTCACTATTTGGAAGTGCAAAACGTTTACCTTTTTCACCAGCAGCCAATAAGAATGCTCCCATTGATGCGGCCATACCTGTGCATATTGTCGATACATCAGATTTTATAAATTGCATGGTGTCAAAAATAGCCATACCAGCTGTAATCGATCCACCTGGTGAGTTAATGTATAATGAAATGTCCTTACCAGGGTCTTCAGCCTCTAAGAATAGTAATTGTGCTACAATTGAATTTGCAACACTGTCATCAACAGCACTACCAAGCATAATGATTCGGTCTCTTAATAAACGTGAATAAATATCATAAGCACGTTCACCGCGGTTTGTTTGTTCAATAACTGTAGGTATTAAATGCATAATGTAAATCCTCCCTTAATTCAATTCATCCATTGTGGATATATATTTATAATAA
>DATGSG010000107.1:0-12353 GCA_035302925.1 Virgibacillus sp.
AGAAATTAAAAAACAGAAGAATATTAAACACTGTCAATAAACCAATTAAAATCCATAAAAATGTGTAAAAATGTGCTGTTGGCACGAAGATATAACAAAAGGTAAGTAAAATTAAAAAAATAAGATACCCTCTAAAGTGAATGGTGCGCTTCCTTTTTGAAATTTTCATGTTAATCATCCTCGTTATGATTTTTTGACAGGATCTATAATTCTTGTACTCTCTACATTATTACTACCCTTATCTTTATATACTTGGATTTGAGTCTTTTATTAATATAATCTTGTTGCTCCTCTTTTTTTACACACGATTATTAATTAGTCTATCAGAGAAATGCCAAATCAATCTACCTATTCTTTCGTTCCCTCTTACCTCTTTTATATTAAAACAACTTATCATGATACGATAACCAATCCTCCCTTGTCAACCATAAGCTTGCACTTTTTTGGTTTTTGTGGTATTCTATAGGTAGAATAGTTTTGAAACAGCATTCGGTAATCGTACGCAACTTCTTCCAGATAGAATTTGAGTACGGTTTTTTAATTTAAAAACTTATTTTGATTCCATTCGGTTAAGTAAATAACACCTAAATATAGAATATAAGGAGATTGATTTAGTGAATTTAATTAATAAAGAAATTACTCATACAGTCTTTGGTGAAGGGCATATCGTAGCCCAGGATGCATCGATCATCACAATTGATTTTGATGAGGAAACGAAGAAATTTGTTTACCCTGATGCTTTTAGGACATTTATCACGCTAAATGACCAAGATACTGCAAAGATTTTGCAGAAAGTCATTTCGAAAAGAGAAGTGGAAGAACAAGCACTTGAAAAGAAACGTGAAGAAAAAATGGAGCAACAGGCACTTGAACGGCAGCGTAGAGAAATGCTTGAGAACCATCAAATTCATGAAAGCTCACAAATTGTCTTTTGGCTGGATAAAGAAGAGCAACAAAATGTATTTACCGACTGGCAAGCATTTACTGGCGAGGTTCAAAGCGGAAAAAATAAAGGGGAGCCAAATAGAGCAGTTCGTTTGGGTCCGAACAGCGCAGGTCTTCTGACTGTAAGAAAATCGGATCAACCAGAAACAGAAAGACGAATTATTGGCCTCTACATGGTAAATGAAACGTTTTCCGGCAATCTTAGCGATGATGGAATGGTTCCGGCCCATGAGGAATTCAGAATCGAGCTCACGGATCAAGAAGCAGAGCAAATGCTTTTCTGGAATTATTATATCAATCAGAACTATCCTCTCCGAACGACATGGAATTCTGGTAAATATCGTTATTTTGAAAATGCTTGGACGGCTCGAATCTTAAAAGATATCATTGCTTTAAGAACGGATGAAGAACAAATTAAGGAAGCTAAAAGCTTTCTGGAATATTTCTGTCAAATGAATGTCCTTGACATAGATAACATCCCAGAGGCGGACGGAGCTTTAAAGCAATAGAAATTTAGAGGCACATGAACTGAATAAAAGTTTCAAAAAACATCCTTCCCTCTGCTTAGGGAAGGATGTTTTCGCGTTCCGGGTTATAATAAAAGAACAAATATGGCCCTAAAAAAAGTAGTCCCGGATTACGCGATGCTACTCTTTTTGGGGATTCTATGTGGGACTATTATAATCGCTAGTCATCGTAAACGTGTTGTGTCTTTCCCTTGATTCTGTTCTAATTCCCACATTCTTTCTAAAAATGGTTGTCCTTTAATTAATTTCGAACCTAGTTCTTCATGTACCGTACTCCAGCTATTCTTTAGACCATCATACAGTGCTTGCCAGACATCCTCTTCATTCATAAATCGAATATAAGGATATTTTTTTGGATTCCATTCGGTTAACCAGTATCTTAATTCTTCGATGTTTTTTGTTGTTCGTAATTGATCCAGGGCCATCATTAACACTTGTTTTAACTGTCTTTCCCTTCTTGTCAATCCAAATACAAGTTCAGGTCGCATTGATAAAATATGATGTTTCTTTTCATAACGTTTTGTTGGAACTTTAAATATTTCCATTTGCTTGTCCTTGACCATATCATAGACAATTTGCTCTTGTCTTGGAATGAGTCGACTTTTACGGATTGGGATCTGGTAGCCAATTGTATCCAATGCGATGATCCCGTTGCCACTCGTTACGATACATGTGTAATCCAGAACAGTTCTAACTTGCCCCTTCAGGATGTATGCCCGTTTGTGAATTTTATCGAGCAATCGTTTTGGCAAATCTTGCATATCATTTTCAATATAGTCATAAAGCTCTTCTGTTATGTACAGTAAGGGGACTTGATCTAATAATTCGATTCGATCGGTTTTACGCCATTCATGAAAATAGCTTACCCCATATCCATTCTCTTCCCCTTCAAACCAATTTACCCATACATCATGTAAATATTCCATAACAATAACCCCCATTCTAAAATGAATCTTCTCATCTACATTATGACCATCATTTAAGAATCTATTCGAGCAGTCTTCTATTTAAGGGATATTGGAAATCGGTAGATGGCAAAAGCCATTAAGATAAAACCAGCTGGCAAGAAATAACATTCAATTCTACCTTTTATAAATAAAAAATACTCCAACCATGTGATTCCTGCAGGTAAAAAGTTCATATAGGCAATCATTGTCACGCCACCAGAGACAGCAAGTCCAAATCCAATTAAAAATATAATGATCTTGCCCATTTTACCCCTCCATGCTTGTCCAACGGATTTCCTATAGTTTATGCTTCCTCATGTAAATCATGATGGAAATTTAAAAATAGTCTTAAAAAAAAGCCTACGATCTTATTGGTTCGTAAAAACCAGTAAAATCATAGGCTAAAATCACATTCATGATCAGCCATTATTCATATTTTTTAAATATTAATGACACATTATGCCCGCCAAAACCAAATGAATTACTCATGACAACATTTACTTCTTGGTGTCGCGCTTTGTTTGGTACATAATCAAGATCACAGTCATCATCTGCTGTTTCATAATTGGTTGTTGCCGGGATAACTCCCTCTTCAATTGCCTTCACGGAGATAACGGATTCGATCCCTCCGGCAGCGCCTAATAAATGGCCAGTCATTGATTTCGTTGATGAAATCGCTACGTCTGTTGCATGGACTCCGAATACATCTTTGATTGCCTGTGTTTCATAGCGATCATTCATATCTGTACTTGTTCCATGCGCATTGATGTAATCAACCGCTGATGCTGGGAGTTCCGCATCCTCAAGTGCCTGCTTCATCGCTCGAGCCGCTCCTTCTCCATCTTCTGCTGGGGCAGAAATGTGATAGGCATCACCTGTAGAGCCATAACCGATAATTTCAGCATAAATATGAGCACCGCGCTCTTGGGCACTCTCTAATGTTTCGAGTATTAGAATTCCCGCACCTTCACCCATGACAAATCCATCACGGTTTTTATCAAACGGACGGCTTGCTGTCTTCGGATCACTGTTTTGTGATAATGCTCTCATCGCCGAAAATCCAGCAAAAGCCATATTCGTAATGGGTGCTTCTGTCCCGCCGGTAATCATATAATCGACGGCTCCACGTTTAATCGCTTTAAAAGCATCTCCTATAGAGTTCGCTCCTGAGGCACATGCGGTGACGGTACAAGAGTTAATCCCTTTCGCACCTAATTGGATCGATACTTGACCTGCAGCCATATCTGGGATTAACATCGGTACGAAAAACGGACTCACACGACGATACCCTTTTTCTAAGAACCGCTTATGTTGTTCTTCATATGTATGCATGCCACCGATTCCAGATCCGATCCAAACACCTACACGCTCTGCATTGCTTTCATCAATCGTTAATGCTGCATCTTCGACCGCCATTTGAGATGATGCTACCGCATATTGCGTAAATAAATCCATTTTACGAAGATCCCGTTTGCTAATATATTTACCCGCATCAAAATCTTTTATTTCTGCTGCCACATGAACAGGGAAATCGTCTTTGTTCACTCTCGTAATAAAATCAATGCCTGACTGACCGGCAATGATATTATCCCACATTGTTTTTACATCATTTCCTACCGGGCTAACTGATCCAAGACCCGTGATAACTACCCTTCGTTCTGTCATCATAAAAAGCCTCCTTAAACGATCGTTTTTTTATTTTCCCCATTTTAAAGCAATTGCGCCCCATGTTAGACCGCCACCAAACCCTACTAAAACAATTAAATCATCGTCCTTGATTTTACCACTCTTTGCGGCTTCAGATAAAGCCATTGGGATAGATGCGGAAGAATTATTACCATACTTCTTAATGGTAGTTGCCATCTTATCTTCAGAAATACCGAGCCGTTTACGTGCGGCTTCCATAATTCTAATATTAGCTTGATGCGGAATTAAGTAATCGACATCTTCTTTACTATAACCCGTTTCTTCAATCACATTAACAGATGACTCTGGCATTTGTTTTACTGCAAATTTATAAACTTCACGACCATTCATAACGAGATGATCCTTTTCATTTTGATACAGATGATCCCCGCCCCCACCATTCGCACCTAATTCGAATGATAGAATTCCTTTCCCTGGCGATACTTCTCCAATAACGGTCGCTCCCGCCCCATCACCTAATAGAACGCATGTATTCCGATCTGTCCAATCCGTAATTTTAGATAGCTTTTCTACACCTACAACTAACACATTTTTATAAGCACCTGTTTCTACAAATTGTTTCGCTGTGACCATTCCATACATAAATCCTGAACAAGCAGCACTGATATCCATTGCGGCTGCATTTGTCGCCCCTAATTTATCCTGAATGATACAGGCCACAGATGGAAATGGAGTATCTGGTGTAACCGTTGCAACTAAAATTAGGTCAATATCAATGGCTTTCACTTGTGCTTCTTCTAGTGCCCCTTCTGCAGCTATAAAAGCCATATCAGATGAATCTATCTCATCTGTTGCTAATCTTCTCTCTTCAATTCCAGTTCTTGACGTTATCCATTCATCCGTTGTATCCACGATTGATTCCATATCTTTATTTGTAAGTACATTAGTCGGAAGATAATGACCTGTACCTAAAACACCAACATTCATGATTCCATCCCCTTATAAAATGAAGTAATTAAGATCAATTGTTATGACTTGGTACTAATTTTAATGTATTTTTTACATTGTTGCAAGAAGTATTTATTTTTTCAGCGAAATAAGCGTATTTATACATGTAGATGAATGATTTACATAATTACCATAACCAGCTATGCCACTTCAGCGTGTAGTTCTAAATGAACCAATACATCTACATTTCTATATCTGCTGCTCGCAAGGTGATTAGCAGTCAATTTTTCCTACTTGATGCACCATAAAACCAAGCGCATGACTATTACCTTTTTCTCATTAGTGCTACAATTTAGTGGTACAGGCTAAAATCGCTTCTTCACTGTAGTGTTTTGCGAGATTGATGAAGTGGAACGAAAATAATAAAGGAGTGGAATGAATGCAAATCAATCATTTTGAAAAAATTAAAAATGGCAAAGGATTTATCGCGGCTCTCGATCAAAGTGGAGGAAGTACTCCAAAAGCACTCGCTGCTTATGGTGTTTCAGAAAACACGTATGCAAGCGAGGATGAGATGTTCGATTTAGTCCACGAGATGCGCACACGAATTATTACGTCACCTGCTTTTGATTCGGACTCTATTTTAGGAGCGATTCTGTTTGAACAAACAATGGACAGCAAAATTGAAGGAATCTACACGGCCGATTATTTAGCTGAAAAAAAGGGGATCGTTCCTTTTCTAAAAGTCGACCAAGGTCTTGCTGAAGAAGCCAATGGAGTGCAGATGATGAAGCCTATTACGGAGCTGGATAACATCCTGAAGCGTGCGAATGAGCGCCATATTTTTGGTACAAAAATGCGCTCTGTCATCAAGGAACCGAATCCTGAGGGGATCAAGGCGATCGTTGATCAACAATTTGAAATCGGGAAACAAACGATTGCTGCAGGTCTCGTCCCAATAATCGAACCTGAAGTTGATATCAACAGCCCTGAAAAGGATAAATGTGAAGAAATACTAAATACTGAAATTCTGCACCACCTTAATAAATTAAGTGAACATGAGCATGTCATGCTCAAACTAACGATTCCTACGAAAGCTAATAAATACAAGGAGCTCATTAATCATCCAATGGTAATTCGTGTTGTGGCGCTTTCTGGTGGCTATACCACAGATGTCGCAAATGAAAAATTAAAAGAAAATGACGGTCTCATCGCTAGTTTCTCTAGGGCGTTAAGTCAAGATCTAAATGTGAACCAAACAGACGCCGAGTTTAATGCCGCCCTAAAGAAAGCAGTCGAATCAATTTATGAAGCATCAATCTAAGAGCACCATTAAAAAAGGCGTACAGTCTGTACGCCTTTTTTGTATAATTATCGCTTCTTCGCTGATGTTACCGCTCATTGCGCTGATGATCCGGGATTTGCGCTGAACATTCCTACGCGAGCGCTGATGATCCAGCCATTAGCGCTAAACAAAGCCCTTTATTGACCCTCCAGCCACTCTCCGCTGATGTTACCGCTCATTGCGCTGATGATCTGGGATTTGCGCTGAACATTCCTACGTGAGCGCTGATGATCCAGGGATTTGCGCTAAACAAAGCCCTTTATTGACCCTCCAGCCGCTCACCGCTGATGATTACGCTCATTGCGCCGATGATCCGGGATTTGCGCTGAACATTCCTACGCGAGCGCTGATGATCCGGCCATTAGCGCTAAACAAAGCCCAGACAAGATGAATCCCTAATCTTCATGAGGTAATAAATTGGTCTCGGCAT
Source organism: Virgibacillus sp. (assembly GCA_035302925.1). Taxonomy (GTDB): domain Bacteria; phylum Bacillota; class Bacilli; order Bacillales; family Amphibacillaceae; genus CALAMD01. The sequence goes on from DATGSG010000107.1 coordinate 6,790, forward strand.
ATTTATCAACGAGATCAGCGATATACTTCTGGTATTCGACAGGTACATCTGGACTGAATTCACCTAATGTAATCACTTCATCCTGAAAATCAAATGTCATAAATCCGCCATCAAGTGCTTGCTCATTAAACTTCTTTGCCGCAAGTAAATACAATTTATCAATATGTTGAATCATACTTGTTAACACTTTATCTTCATCTGAAATCGCTTGATCTGCACCATAACCGATTGCATAAATTCCGTCCTTACTTGCTTGGGCAATGACATCCTTACTATACGATTCTCCAGTCGGATAAATGATGTCAACATCTTTATCACGCATTTCATTATAAATATCTGTTGAAACAACGGTTTCATTCCAATTGTTTACATAATTAACATGTACCTTTGTTGTTGGGTCCTGGTATTTAACACCTTCATAAAACCCCTCAATTTCGGGTTGCCATTCATAAGACGCGATGATTCCCACATGTTTTGTTTTGCTCATTTCACTAGCGATCATACCCCCAAAGAAGCCCATTGCATGTGAATTAAAGTTCATACTTGTCACATGGTCATTAAAATAACCACCATTAAAATAAACGAAGTGAACATCTGGATACTCCTCAGCTAGATCTACAAAAAAACGGCCATAGTGATTGCTGTGTCCAAAAATAAGGTTTGCCCCATCATGAACCAACTGATCAACAGCTGCCATAGTTTCATTCTCTGTCTTAACATTTTCCTCGTACAATACATTTACATCATATTTATCCTTAATCGCTTCTAGTCCTTTATACCCCTTCTGATTCCACTCTTCATCAATCGAGCCCTCCACAATCATCCCGACTTTATTAATATGTAGTTCATCCTGATTGTGCGTACAACTGGCTAACAAAAAGAGACTAATAACGAAAAACAGTATGATCGAGTGTTTTGCCAACTTGTCCATCCCATTTCTAACGATACAAAGTATGTTATATTCTTTGATAATACATTTTAAATTTATCATAATGTTTTTTCACTTGATCCACTCTTTTATCTATAGGTATATTGTCCTGAATATAAACCGACTTATCAAGTAATATCTCTTCAGATTCACCTTTTTTTGAAGACTGAACATTTACTTTTTTTGGTAATTCATTCATCTGTATACAGCCTAATAAATAATCAATAAAGTCTTTTATATAAATTGCGGTTGATAAAAACACTGGAGAATCGAATGCGATATAGGCATCATTAACATATACGCCATCTTTGTCCATTGGCATCCATTCCCCAAATAAAATGGGAGTTTGTATATACATTCTGTTGTGTCTTACTTCGGCCTGCTGACCTTTATGATTTATGATAATAAATCTACGAGCATCAATCGTGTAATCGGCTTCTCCAACGCAAATAACAGTCGCATATTCAGCCTTTTCTTTATCCGTTATTAAATTAAATAAGCTATTACGACCAATTAACATTGATAAATGCTCCTTTTCCTTTGTCATTGGCCCGCTTATTCCATCAACAGAATAGCCATTTTCGATGAACTCATGAACGATGTGGTAGTTCAGCCAATCATAACAATTCATTATTAAAATCGACATCAACATGCTCCTTCCCTTTTTAATATTTCACCGTTTCAATCATTCGTTTTCATGCGAATTCGTGACAGATTCGTTAATTCTTCGATTATTACTTTTATTTTATGCGCTTCTTTGGTAAACTACGTAGAGGATTATATAAAAGAGGTGTTCATGTATGCGGTATATTATGGTATTAATTTGGTCCGTATTAATCGGTTCCGCTTTATCTTATGTGTTAACGAGTATGTCGGGTGATCCATTCGAGTTTAGTCACGCACTGATCCTAGCAGGAATCTTCTTTGTTGCGATTTTCTTTTTAGGTAATGTCGTGTTACAAGAAGATCACGAACAATAAAGATTGAATCTACATAGATTGTAACTTCAATCATTTATTTATATGTCTGCTCCGGCTCATTTAGATATCGTTATTGACAACACTTGCCTTCATTCAAAATGAAAGCAAGTGTTTTTATATTACTTCTACTATCCTTAAACGCGTTTTAATACCATGGCAATAAACTTAGGGTCGCTAATGCCGCTAATGGTAAGACAAGTCTTCTAAACCTTCTTGGGCGGCCTCCAAAGCCAGGATAACCCCCATAACCGTAATGTCCATGTCCATACCCGTGGCCAAAACCAAACTGACGGTCATGCGGATCTCCTACCGGCATCCCCCTATGTTCACCCTGTTCTAGCGGCAGAGCTAAATAGACATACTCTTCATCTAAACCCGTCACGATCCCATCTACTGTTGTACCATCAACCATTTCTGCCATCACATAGGAATGCATATGTTCTTTACATAAGTCGTATATGTGATTATACTGTTTATTCATTTATTCTCCTCCTCACCATAATAGACTATTCACCTAGTCAAGGATGGTGACAGCTGTTTCGCTGTAAAGAAGAACAAACCAATATGGCTTGATGCCCCTTATTTAAGTAGACATCCACGTATAATCTCGTTAAGATTAACATAAATCCCTAAACTGTTTGGTGGGATCTTATCTATCTAGAATAGAAAAGCGGAAAGCGGGGTTATATGCTTCATGAATTCAAATTCAATACAGTCATTTTTACAGGGATTTCCTCTTTTTAAAAACCTGAGCGACTTTGAAATCGAACCAATCATTGATATCGCAATGCGGAAAGTATATCAGGATGGCACTCATATTTTCATGCAAGGTGATGAATTAACGAATGTTTATTTTATCCAAGAAGGTCTCGTCAAAATATACAAAACTGATATAAATGGAAAAGAACAAATTGTGAATATTTTACAATCGGGAGATATGTTTCCCCACCAAGGGTTTTTCCGGCAAGACAATTACCCTGCACATGCGGAGGCCATTAATGAGATTGTTTTATTTTATATCCCCATCAAAGCATTTGAGGACTTACTCATTATGCATCCGGAAATATCAATTAAAATTTTTCGTGTGCTAGGTGATATCATTGTGGATTTACAAAACCGTTTAGGAGAGAAAATGTTTCATAGTACATATGAACAAATAATTATGCTCTTGCTACGCTTAGCTAAAAGTCACGGAGAAGTGATGGCTGAAAATAAGATACGGATTACAACCCAATTTACGAACCGCGAATTTGCTAATATGATTGGTTCGAGCAGAGAAACGGTCAGTCGTACATTAACATTATTAAGAAAACAAGCGAGCATGGATACAGATCCAAATGGCTACCTCATCCTCTATCTTGATAAATTAGATGAGCAACTTTTATAAGCCCTTTTACAATTTTTTGATTAACTGGATAGGTGCTTTCCCTTTCTATCTGCACATAAAAAAAGGTTGATTCATTAAAAATGAATCAACCTAACATGGATCATTAATCGGAAACACCTAAGGCAATTTTAGCATAACGTGACATTTTATCTTTACCCCATGGTGGATCCCATACGATCGAAACTTTAATATCTTTTACTTCTGGTATATCTGAAAGGCAGCGTCTTACATCTTGCTCAATATGACCTGCTAGTGGACACCCCATCGACGTTAGTGTCATTGTTACTAAGCAAAGACCTTCATCATCTAAATCAACATCATATATTAACCCCATATTAACAATATCGATCCCTAATTCAGGGTCAATCACATTCTCAAGGGCACCCATCAAATTTTCTTTTAGAGCTGCATCCATGACCTCTACCTCCTTACATGTTCTTTATTATATTTAAACATACTTTCCCCATTAATTAAATGATTTAAGCTCAACAAATTATCTTCATCAATCAACGGATGTGTCATTTATAAATGCTTCTTGAACCAGCTAACTGTTTCTAGTATAGCATAACGCGTTACTTTATGGGTCCCATTACCCTCTTTTAAAAAGCGGATATGGCTTTTATTTTCATACGCCGATTTAACCTCATTATAAAAAGCATAGGAATGATCAAATGGAACAATTTTATCCTTTTGACCATGCCAAAATAAAAGAGGGCGTTGTCTTAAAGTATCGACTTGGTTGGATAAGTCATAGGGCTTTAAAGTCTGATACACTTTAGCCTCTTCTTTATCCGTTATATTCAGATGTCCTGTTCTACTAAATTCAGTAATTAATTCTTTTGCATAGGCACGTATTTTTGGTGATCCCATCAGTACTGCCGCAGATGTGATCCACGGATACTGTGTGAGTGCTGCTGACGTCGTAATCCCACCCATACTTGTACCCGCAATGCCGACTCGATCATCAAGTAATAATTCTTTTTGCTCAAAATATGTCTTAAGCACCTTTATTTCTTGAACATTTTTAATAACGACATCCCAAAAATATAAATTCATTTCATTACTGCTTAGGTTTTCCTCAGATCGCTCACCATGATATAAACTATCCGGTAAAACAACCCGATACCCTTCTTCTGCTAATAAAAAAGCAAGCGGTAAATTATGCTCTTTTGCACTTGTATATCCATGATAATACATTAATAATGGTAATGGCTCATTTATCCGGTCTTCTTGTACGACCACTAAGCATGGGATATCCTCTATTTTCTCTTGTAAAATACTGACCATTTGACATTATCCTCTCAGAAAACATATTATCCACTCATCCTTCTATCATAATATAGTTATTAAACGATTTGCAAACTGAATGAAATTTTCCCTTTACAGATCTGTCCATTCCTTATAAGCTTATTGATATGAGGTGAGAGGGATGAAACGAAAACAACATTTAATCGCACTCGATTTAGATGGAACACTCCTAACAAATAAAAACACCATTAGTAGCCGTACAAAGGAAATAATCTTTCGAGCAATTGAAGACGGTCATATCGTCGTTATTGCCACGGGAAGACCACACCGAGCAAGTATTCAATATTATCAATCGCTCGGCTTAACAACACCAATGGTCAATTTTAACGGAGGTCTTATCCATCATCCAAGAGATAAAGGTTGGCATACGAAACATAACCCAATTGCAAACAAACTTGCTTTATCCATTGTAGAGGCTTGTTATCAACTGAATGTACAAAATATATTAGCTGAAGTTCAGGATCATGCCTATCTTGATCAACATGACCAAGAAATTATCACGATGTTCCAAGCAACACAAGCTGAAGACTTTCATTATCCATTTGTTATCGGAAAAATCATCGAGCAATTAAAAGATGATCCAACTTCTTTGCTCATTCGACCGAAAGATGAACAATTTGATAAACTGAGAGTACAATTAGATGATCATGTTGAATTCATTGAGCATCGACATTGGGGCGGACCATTAAATATTGTTGAAATAAGTAAAAAGGGAATTAATAAAGCCGTTGGTTTACATAAAATCGCCGCTTATTATCAAATCCCACAAGAACGAATTATCGCCTTTGGTGATGAAGATAATGATTTAGAAATGATTGATTATGCTGGCATTGGAGTTGCAATGGATAATGCGATTTCAGATTTAAAATCAATTGCCAATCATATTACCGGTACAAATGAACGGGATGGTGTAGGGATATTCTTAGAGGAATATTTAAACTTGCGTCCGATTGTTAGCTAA
>DATGSG010000108.1:0-10549 GCA_035302925.1 Virgibacillus sp.
TTGACATTTATTTTCTTCACATATATAATTAACTCATACAATCAAATGTATATTTGAATGAGGTGTTGAAGATGGATAAAGAAACAATAGATGAGTCTATGTTATTTTGTCATGATGAAGAGAAGGTGAAGCGAATCAAACCTGAAATGCAGGCTGTTGAAGGGGTTGAATCGATTTTCAAGGCGTTATCAGATGGGACGCGATTGAAAATTGCCTATTCACTCACACTAGCGAAAGAGCTATGTGTACACGATGTAGCGAATATCATTGGATCGAGTACAGCAACAGCTTCCCATCATTTGCGATTATTAAGAAAAATGAAGCTAGCGAAAAGAAGGCAAGAGGGAAAGGTTGTCTTTTATTCATTGGATGACGATCATGTCCGTCAGCTCGTATATATAGCGATGATTCACTCGAATGAAGGTGATGAACATGCCGAATGATACAAATGTGTACCGGTTACAAGGATTATCTTGCGCAAATTGTGCAGCTAAATTCGAAAAGAATATTGAAGCCATTGAATCAGTCGAAGCGGTTCAGGTTAACTTCGGGGCAGCGAAATTGACGGTAGATGGGGAAGCTTCCATTGAACAACTCGAGAAAGCAGGTGCTTTCGACGGGATTAAAGTATTACCAGAACGTCAGCGACACATAGAAGAGAAAGAGCCTTTTTGGAAAAAACGCCATAACCTAACAGCGATGATTTCTGTCGTCTTCATTATTATTGGTTATCTATTGTATTTCCAAGTAGGGCAGGATCATCCACTGACCATCATCACGTTTTTAGTAGCGATTTTGATTGGTGGCTTTGATTTATTTAAAGTAGGGTTGAAGAATTTAACAAGATTAGAATTTGATATGAATACTTTAATGACGATCGCGATTATCGGTGCGGCGATCATTGGCGAATGGGCGGAAGGGGCTGTCGTTGTATTTCTATTCGCGCTGAGTGAGGCCTTAGAATCTTATTCCGTTGATAAAGCAAGGAATTCAATACGCTCATTAATGGATGTAGCGCCAAATCGTGCTACCGTTCAACGGGGAAATCAAATGATTGAATTGGATGTTGAGGATATCGTAATTGACGATCGGATGATTGTGAAGCCTGGGGAAAAACTGGCAATGGACGGCATTGTTATGCAGGGTACATCATCGATTAATCAAGCGGCAATTACCGGAGAGTCGATGCCTGTACAAAAGACGCCAGGTGAGGAAGTTTTCGCAGGAACGATTAATGAAGAAGGCTCCTTGGAAATTCAAGTTACGAAGCGTGTAGAAGATACAACAATCGCCAAAATTATCCACCTGGTGGAAGAGGCGCAAGCTGAACGCGCACCATCTCAGCGATTCGTTGATCAATTTGCGAAATACTATACACCGGCAATTATGGTGATTGCTCTTTTAGTTGCCATTGTTCCGCCATTATTATTCGGTGGGATTTGGGCCGACTCCGTCTATCTTGGTCTTGCTGTCCTTGTGGTTGGTTGTCCCTGTGCATTGATTATTTCTACACCGGTTGCAATTGTTACAGCGATCGGCAATGCTGCAAATAGAGGAGTGCTAATCAAGGGCGGCATTCACCTCGAAGAAGCGGGTAAATTGAGTATCATTGCCCTCGATAAAACAGGTACATTAACAGAAGGAAAACCTGAAGTAACCGATGTGATTCCACTCGCCGATTTAAATGAACGAGAAATACTCGGTATTTCAAAAGCAATGGAGTCCTTTTCACAACACCCATTAGCAACTGCTATTATTCGGAAAGCTGATGTAGAGCAAGCTACCGATTATCAAGCGGAAAACTTTCAATCGATTACGGGTAAAGGTGCAACAGCATCCGTTCAAGATACGGCATACTTTATTGGGAACCCACGGCTCTTTGAAGAGATGCTGTCAATTCCCGAAATCATTGAACAACAAATTATGACATTGCAAACCGAAGGAAAGACAGTGATGTTATTGGGTACGAACAACCATATCGAAGCGTTAATTGCTGTGGCTGATCAACTGCGAACAAGCAGTAAGTCGGTCATTGAAAAATTGCATGAACTGGGGATTAAGAAGACGATGATGCTGACAGGGGATAATCAAGCAACAGGTGATGCGATCGGAAGTCAACTCGGCTTAAGTGAAACACATGCCGGGTTATTACCAGAGGATAAATTAACTAAAATTAAAGAATGGCAAGAGGAGTATGGGAATGTAGCGATGGTTGGCGATGGGATTAATGATGCACCAGCTTTAGCCAGCGCAACTGTTGGGATTGCTATGGGTGGAGCTGGCACAGATGCCGCACTGGAAACAGCGGATATTGCTTTAATGGCAGATGACTTAGAGCAACTGCCATACACGATTGCACTTAGCAGAAAAGCATTACATGTAATAAAGCAAAATATCTCCTTTTCACTAGGCGTTAAAATCATTGCTTTACTACTCGTTATTCCAGGTTGGCTCACATTATGGATTGCTATTTTTGCCGATGTTGGTGCGACACTTCTTGTTGTACTAAATTCGATGCGATTAATGAAAGCAAAATATAGTGAGTAATGCCCATCGATTTGAATAGCCTGATTCCCTTATGTAAAGGTTTTATTTCCAGGAGTTTAATGGATGAAGTGATCAAAAAAATTGATGCGATTTTTAATAGTAAAAGTGCCTTCGTTTAGACAAAGGCACTTCTTTTATATCATTGGATAATACGGGACATACACTGGGTGCATATAATAAGGCGGTCTCGGTCCAATGAGCGGAATATTCAGACGTTCTCCACGGTCTGCATATTCCATCTCCACACGTTGCATTGTATGATTGATTAAAAGAAAGTAAACATTCGGATTATAATACGTCAGTTTCATCAATATCCTCCTATTTATATAACATTGTTATAGCATATTCATTAGAACTACCATATGCGCTTGTCCATAGGTGCACATCTCTTCGCCTAGAACATATGGTAAGTAGACCAATACATTTCATGAGGAGGATGTTCTCTTAATGCCGGAAAGGAAACAACCAAAACAACCAAATCCAATGTTTGAGAAAGAAAAAATATATCCCTTGTACCAAAATTACGGGAAAATTATGCAATATGAAGAAGTTGCTTTAACCGTTCCAGAACAAAGACAATATCGCCAACCTGGAGTAGAAAGCGATATGGTCCCACGACCAATTGTTGAAAATAAAAATTATGTTGGAAGCGGGAAGTTAACAGGTAAAGTAGCCCTCATTACAGGAGGCGATAGTGGAATGGGTGCAGCAGCTGCGATCGCATTTGCAAAAGAAGGAGCTAACGTCGCTATTTCCTATTTAGACGAGCACGAGGATGCAGAGCGAACGAAAGAGAGGGTTGGGCAAATTGGGCGGAAGTGTCTGTTGTTGCCCGGAGATTTGCGGGAAAAGCAACAATGTATCGATATTGTAGAAAGAACAATCGAACATTATGGGGAACTACACATTCTCTGCAACCATGTAGGAATACAATTTCAACAATTACATTTACAAGATATTTCAGATGAACAGTTTGATGATACATTTAAAGTAAATGTATATTCCCACTTTTACACAACCCGTGCAGCACTCCCATATTTACAACTAGGAAGCACAATTATTAATACGACATCTGTCGTCACTTTTGATGGCAATGACCAACTCATTGATTACACAGCAACAAAAGGAGCAATCGTAGGCTTCACACGGGCATTAGCGAATAGTCTTGTGAAAGACGGAATTCGGGTCAACGCCATCGCCCCAGGTAGAATATGGACTCCACTTATTCCAGCTAGTTTTTCTGCTGATCAGGTCCCTCTCGCAGGAAACCCAATGGACCGCCAAGCCCAACCTTTTGAAGTCGCTCCAACATTCGTCTATCTTGCTTCTGACGATTCAAGATTTGTTACTGGGCAAGTGTTACACGTCAATGGAGGACAGACGTTTGGGTGAGGAAATGAATCATTGAAAAGTTTAAAAATCCCTCCATTCATGCGAGGCCACTGAAAAGCTTATATTTTTAAATTTTAAAAGGTACTATTTCGTTCAATTTTGAATGAAATAGCACCTTTTTCTTTAGGGTTTCTTACCTTGCTTCCCTCATTAAGGTCATAATTCGGTAGAGCTTGCCCGCGAATATGGTGATTGTGCTTTGCATCTACATACCAAAGAGACCCGCGGATGTGGCTACATCATATGTAGATGGGGAGCTATTAAAGGCAATAAGCCATAAATCATATATATTCCTTTATATAAATTTCATACTGTACTCGGTTTGAAATACTGCACCTGGAGCAAGCTTATTTATACCAGCTTTCTCTTTAAAATTCCCAGTAGCAGTAAACATGTCTGCAATCCCATGCCAAGGCTCAATACAGATAAAGGGGGCAATCGTTCGGTCAGTCTCAGCATACTTTGACCAGATGCCTATAAACGGAAAGTCTTGACAAGTAACTTCGACACCACGATTTGATCTACTCGAAAATAAGCGGACACGTTCAATGTTACTGTATATGAGGGCATCGTTTTCAAAGAGAGCTGCCGTTAACGGAATTTAATTTACTTCGTGAAGTACCCCTTTTTCATGGACCATGGCATTCTTCAACTCATATTCCAGTACGGCTTTATCGTGTGCTTGCGTTAGTTGCAGGCGGTAATCTTCGATGGTTTCATTCCTTAATAGTGGGATTCTAAAAGCGGGGTGAGCTCCAATTGAAAAGTACATCTCCTGTTTATTTTCATTTTCAACTTCCCATTGAACAATAAGGGAATCCTTTTGCAGTATATAATGAATGATTACTTTAAATTCATAAGGATAAACGTCCGTGAAGCGTCCGGATGAGTGGACAATAAAGGAGACGTGATCTGTTGTCTGATGATCAACATCGAAAATAACGTCACGTAAAAATCCGTGCTGGGACATATGGTACGTTTCGCCATCAAGTTGATACTGATCATCCGTTAATTTACCGACAATCGGAAACAAAACAGGTGACACGCGTCCCCAATAATGCTCATTACCTGTCCACATATAGCTTATGTTATTCTTCTTATGGATGACTTCGCGAACTTCAGCTCCACTATGAGCGATAGATACTTTTAACCAATCATTTTCAAGCATAATCATGTTATCATTTCCTTCTTTATATATGTTTTATAGTAAATGGAATACCGCAACCAGCTTATTAATTCAATTTCATTATCCTCGATTGCCATTATTATTGCTAGTATCTTGACGGCATTCCCCTTCTGAACATTAATATGAAAAAACTAAGAAATAGGATACACTTTGAAGGTTTATATATTGTTCTTCAATCAGTAGGAAACTTTATATTGATGCGAGTATGTGACATCTCAGCCGATATGAAAGTAGTTTTGTATATTGTTATATATCATAGTAAACAAATATGTATAGTTATATTTTAGGTTGACATCTCGTATGAATAACATTAGTATATTGTTAATCATAAACCATAGTGAATTGGTGTGAATTATAAGGAGGAGTATAGATGTTAAGAAGATTTAGAAAGAAATACATCATTATCGCACTTGCTAGCCTTTTTCTCGTCGCTTGTCAAGCGGGTGAGAGGAAGCTTTCAGAAGACGATGGAGATAAGCGAAAGGTAAAAATTGCCTATGCGCAATCTGGAAAACCCATGGCATGGACCGATGAAAATGGTGAACCTGCCGGGTATGATGTAGAGGTTTTAAAAAGAGTGGAGGAGAAGTTAGCAGGATATGAGTTTGAATATATAGGGACGACTGATGATGATTTATTAATTGGTGTGGAGCAGGGTAAATTTCAAGTAGGAGTAAAGAATGCCTTCTTTACGGAGGAACGTGATAAGAAATTTATTTACCCGAAAGAATTCTTAGGATTAAGCAGTATTGGGCTCGTTGTGAAATCTGAAGATAAAGAACTCGATACACTTGATGCATTTGCAAAGGCTGGAAAAACACTCGTCCCTATTGCTGCGAATAGTGCTCAATATACAGTAATACAGGAGTTCAACGATGAAAATCCAGGGAATGAAGTGAAACTTGTAGCGGGTGATACCTTTTCTGTTGATGTTGTTCAATGGGTAAATGAGGAGCGTTATGACGGTGGAATTATGATTGAAGGCCCTTTTGCAGAAAACGTTCTTGTTGAGGGCGCCCTGTATGAGGAATTTAAAGATGATGTTGTGTACAATGAGTTTTCCGTCATTAAAACATGGCCATTATTCAATAACAAAGAACAACAATTTGCAGATGATTATGATCAGGCACTAAAAGAACTCAAAAAAGAAGGCGTTTTAAGTGAACTAAGCGAAGAGTTTTATGGACGCGATTTATTTGATGTATTGGATGAAGTAGAAAGATAATGAATGGGAGGGGTGGATATGAGTCAGTACTTTGATTTAACACATTTAATTCAGGGATTTCCACAATTATTAGCCTTTTTAGGCATTACGTTAATGGTAACTGCCTTAGCTGTTATCTTTGGAACCGCTTTAGGACTTATTATCATGGTGTTTAAACTAAGTGAATCCCGTTTATTACGTTTTCTAGGTAATCTATATACGACTCTCATGCGTTGTACACCCTCCATTGTTTTGCTGTTTCTAGTTTATTATGGTGTTCCTGCTATAGCTGAAAGTTTGAATATTTATTTGCATGATGTTCACAGCGGGGTGTTTGTTGTCCTTACATTTACGATTCAATTTGCAGCCATTATGTCTGAGGTACTTCGATCCGCCTATTTATCAGTAGATAAGCAACAGTATGAAGCGGGAGTATCAGTCGGGCTAACTTCGATCCAGACGTATATTCGAATTATTATACCGCAAGCTGTTATTGTCGCACTACCTAATTTTGCGAATGCGTTGTTAGAATTATTAAAAGAAGGATCACTTGCATATACGATTGGCTTTATCGATATGATGGGGAAGGCAAATTTAATCGTAGAGAGTAATTTTAATGCACACGCTTTAGAAATTTACCTCGCCTTATCACTTATTTATTGGTCCCTTTCACTCATAATTGAATATATATTTTCTAAAGTCGAACAACGCTTCAGTAAAAAGCAAAGACAGCCAGGTACAATTTAAAAAGGAGGGGGATGGGAATGACATTGAATGTAGAATTTCTAGTACGAACATTTTTTGTAGCATTATCAGGTGTGCCAATCGCTTTACTTGTCACAGTAGTTGCGCTCCTGTTTTCTGTCCCGGTTAGTTTTTTACTTGCTTTAACACGAATCAATAAAGTGCCTATCTTTAGTCAGCTCTCCCGAATTTATGTTTCATTTGTAAGGGGAACCCCCATTATTGTGCAGATATTCATTATCTATAATAGTGTTCCACTCATGTTAAGCTCCACATTAAAGCAATTGAACTTCACATTAAACGTGGAAGCCATTCATCCTGTTTGGTATGCATTCATAATCTTTTCATTTAATACAACCGCTCTTTTAATAGAAGTATTTCGCTCAGCATTACAAACTGTGGATGATACGCAGTATGAGGCGGGACTATCAGTCGGTTTATCACGTATCCATACATATAGGCGGATTATCATTCCACAAATCCTCGTAACGGCATTACCCAATTTAAGTACGGCAACCATCAATTTAATTAAAGCAACCTCGCTAGGATATGCGATTTCACTCTATGAAATTACATTAAGGGCAAAGGTCGAAGCTAATTTTGGTTATCATTATTTAGAAGCATACATTGATATATTTATTGTATATTTAATTGTATGTAGTCTTGTGGAGTACGCCTATAAACGATTAGAAAATCATGTATCAAAATATAAACAAATAGGAGGGGTGCGACATGCTTGAAGCAAGCCGTATATATAAAAGCTTCGGAAAAAGCGAAGTGTTAAAAGGGATTGATTTACAAATAAAGCAAGGTGATGTCATCGTTATAATCGGACCAAGTGGCTCGGGAAAAACAACCTTATTGCGAACCCTCAACTTTTTCGAAAAGGCAGATCGTGGAACATTACGCTTTAAAGACGAAACAATCAATATGAACCGTGCTACTCATAAGGAAATTTACAACTTCAGAAAAAGCACAGCATTTGTATTTCAAAACTACGGATTATTTCCTCATAAGACGGCTCTAGAAAATGTTGTAGAGGGAATGATAACAGGGCATAAAATATCTAAACAAGAAGCAAATTCTAAGGGAAAAAAGGCGCTTGATGAACTTGGGTTAGCTGGAAAGTATGAGCATTATCCGATTACGTTATCAGGTGGGCAACAACAGCGTGTTGCCATTGCTCGTGCGTTTGTGTTGAACCCAGATCTTATCTTATTTGATGAACCGACATCTTCACTCGATCCAGAACTTGTCGGGGAAGTACTAGATGCAATGAAGGCACTAGCAAAAGTGGGGACAACGATGTTGGTTGTTACACACGAGATTTCCTTTGCAAAAGAAGTGGCAACAAAAACGATCTTTATGGATGAAGGTGTTATTGTAGAGGAAGGTAAGCCAAATGAGATGCTCATTCACCCGAAAGAAGAACGAACAAAGCGTTTTTTAAAACGTGTTGTTCCAGAGGATTATACATTTAATATCTAAATGAATTTCATAATCACCATAACCTGCTGTGTCACTTCGCTATGTACTTGTCAATGAATCCATACAATTATATATTAGAGTGACGTGACTATAAATAGGGATTATGAAATTCATTAATCTAAAGGAGCTTTTAATTATGAATCTATTAGAATTATCTACGAAAGAAGAGCGAATCAATGCTGTAAAAGAGGTTGTTGGGACATTTAAAAATGTACAACTGAATGATAAGGAAATGTATTTTCCATTTGAACAGTTTGATAAACTTATAGAAATCAATTATCCAAGCTTAGTATTGCCGAAGTCAGTTGGAGGATTAAATATCGGGTTATCAGAGTTGTTAAAACACCAGGAAACAATTGCTACAGTTGACGCATCAACTGCACTTGGTATCGGGTGGCATATGGGTGTTGCCAGTGAACTACCAACGCAAAAAAATTGGCATGAAACGACATATGAAGATGTAGTCACGCAAATTGTTACGAAAGGGGCACTCATTAATAATGCAGCATCAGAGCGTGCTACTGGAAGTCCAACAAGAGGTGGGAAGCCCCAAACAACAGCCCGAAGAGTTCCAGGTGGTTGGATGATTAAAGGGCGTAAAACATTTACAAGTTTAGCCCCTATTTTAACGTATTCGGTTGTAACAGCGACCATTGCAGAAACCAATGAAGTTGCTCAATTTCTGATCAGGAACAATAAAACTGGCGTTTGGATTGATGAGACATGGGATTCTATTTCGATGCGAAGTACAGGGTCACATGATCTTGTCTTAGATGATGTTCATGTAACAGATTTAGATTATATTAAGGTAGAACCTGATAATCGCTCTCGTCCACGTGGCTGGCTCTTACATATACCAGCATGTTATTTGGGAATTGCCCAAGCAGCAAAAGAAGAAGCGATTCAGTTTGCAAGTAGTTTCTCTCCTGTAGGTGTTTCAGGAACATTAGCAGACTTACCAACTGTTCAGCAAAAACTAGGAAGGATGGAATTACAATACATGCAAAGTAGTGAATATTTATATAGTATTGCACGTAAATGGGATGAAGGAAATGGAGATGAGCGAGAGCGATTAGCGAATGAACTGTCTGTTGCGAAAATAACGGTCATGAATAATGGAATTGACATTGTAGACCAGGCGATGCGCATCGTTGGCGCAAGAAGTTTATCAGAACAACACCCACTTCAAAGACATTACCGTGATATTCGTGCGGGTCTGCATAACCCACCAATGGAAGATGTCGTTCTAACCAATTTAGCAAAACGTGCTATCCAGAAAAGTAAAGAGAGGAACAATGAAGCGGAAGTGTAAGGACCACTAAATTGTTCGTTGATCTCGGATTCCTAGAGTTACGTGTGAAATGCATTCTTAAATCCCTATTTTGAGGTGTAAATTAGCTTTGTGAAGGTTGTAATATTCTGTATACTTTACTTGGAAAATGCATCAATTAACAGGTTTTAAAGAGAAAATGAGGTTGACAGTGTCTATGTCATGTGGTTTAATGTGGATGAATTGAATACGTCTTATCAACTAGGGGAGCAATTATTTGCTGAGAAAGAGATGACTCTTGACCCTTTGAACCTGATCTAGATCATACTAGCGTAGGGAAGTGGTTTTGTATCGTTATATTTTAGTATGCTATAAAATAATGAACATGCCCAATCCCTATACAAAGGAATTGGGCATTTTTTATTGCATTCTAAACACGATACGCAATCGAAATAATTCGGTATTCAGCAATAAACTTTAGGAAAGGTGGAAAAGTAATGTCACAATTATTTAGTGAACGTTTAAGAGAAAAAGTTGATCCGATTTGGAGTTCTTACTTAGAACATCCATTTGTTAAAGGGATTGGGGAGGGGACACTTGATCGAGAGAAGTTTGAGCACTATATGAAACAAGATTATATTTATTTATTCGAGTATTCACGGATTTTCGCTATTGGCAGTGCAAAAGCAAATGATTTAAAAACGATGACGATTTTTGC
>DATGSG010000109.1:0-46929 GCA_035302925.1 Virgibacillus sp.
CGTTGCTGGAGGTGTTATTGGAGGGTCACTGTTTGGTGGATTACTAGGCAATAAATACCAATCAGATTCAACATCAAAACCAGTAAATGTCGATTCCACCAGTTTTCAGGATGCTAGAATATTCTTTAATCGTAAAGAGGATTTTAGTGTACTAGAAGCAGCCGTAGAGCGTATTTATCCAGAGGATGATAACGGTCCAGGTGCTGTTGAACTTGGGGTGCCATTCTTCATTGATCGGCAGTTAGCTGGTGAATATGGATTGAACAGCAAGTCGTATATGCAAGGTCCTTTTAAAGATATTGATAAAACTGAAAGATATCAAACACCACTTTCCCGTGGAGGTATTATGATTGAAGGGATTCGCAAATTAGGTAAGGCAAGCGAAAAAGAATTTGGCGAAAAATTCGATGAAGCTGAGGCAGATCAACAAGATCAGCTGTTACAATCTTTTCAGGATGGAGAAGTGAAGCTTAAAGGTGTAGCTTCCGAGACTTTCTTTAATTTACTTGTTCAGATGACAATTGAAGGTGCTTATTCTGATCCAGTTTATGGTGGTAATAAAAATATGCAAGGATGGAAAATGAGAGAATATCCTGGTGCACGCCCCGCATACATAAATGTTATTGAGGAAGAAGAATTTGTTCTTGAAGAAGCAATTAGTTTAACTGATTATCAACCATAGAATGAACAGAGGAGGCATAATAAATGCCAAAAAAACTAGATAAAGTTGATGTCGTTGTTGTCGGTACAGGCTGGGCAGGCGGTGTCGTTTCTGCGGAACTTTCTAAAGCAGGTTATAAAGTAGTAGGCTTAGAACGTGGCGAAGACAAATCAACAAGTGATTATGTAGGTGCTAAAGATGAATTACGGTATTTCTCACGCAAAGAAATGATGCAGGACTTACAGAAAGAGACTGTTACGTCCAGAGTCAATTTGGATGAAACAGCATTGCCTGTTCGTACACAAAATGAAATGATGGTAGGCACGGATGTCGGTGGTGGAAGTGTCCACTGGGCAGGGGCTACATATCGCTTTTCACCTTTAGACTATGAAATACGGTCTAAAACAATTGAGAAATATGGTGAAGATAAAATACCTGAAGGCATGTTATTACAAGATTGGGGCATCACCTACAAAGAAATGGAAGAGTATTATGACCGTTGGGAAAAAACCGCGGGAATCTCCGGTGAGGAAGATCCATTAGAGACTGAGCGTTCTTCCCCTTATCCAAATCCACCGACAGTTGAAACACCAAATTTGCGATTATTTAAAGAGGCTGCAGATGAACTAGGTTATCACCCATTCCAGATCCCTTCAGCTAACATTACAGAATACTATGAGAACCCTGATGGTCAAGCCATTAACCAGTGTCAATATTGTGCCTTTTGTACACATTATGGATGTGACTTTGGGGCTAAAGCGGATCCAATTGTAACGGTTCTTCCGGCCGCAGAAGAAACCGGGAATTTTGAACTTCGGGTCCATTCGAATGTTACCCGCGTCGTTTATGATGGAAAAAAGGCAACAGGCGTTATTTATGTTGATATACAAACAGGTCAGGAATTTGAGCAGCCTGCAGATGTTGTTGTTCTAGGCGGATTTACTTTTACAAACAACCGTCTGTTGATGTTATCTGAGATTGGTAAGCAATATAATCCAGAGACAAGAGAAGGCGTTATTGGCCGAAACTTTAATGGTCAATTTAATACCGCATTCTTAGGTGTTACAGGATTCTTTGATGATAAAAAATTCAACCTTCATATGGGTGGTGGTGCACTAGGCGCTACATTCAGTGATCTTGATGGTACCAACCTTGACCATACGGATTTAGACTTTATTCACGGTGGTGGTGTTGAACTCAGACAGTATGGAGATGGACCAGTTAATAACAATGCGGTACCTAAAGGGACACCTAGCTGGGGGAAAGAATTCAAGGAAAAATCCTTATTCTATGCAAACCGTAACCTATCCCTATGGTATACTCCTGCCACCATGCCATGGTGGCATAATTACCTTGATTTAGATCCAACATATACGGACATTTATAATGACCCACTGATCCGTGTTACGAATAAACTGACTGATCAAGACCGTAATATTGCCAAGTTCGGTATTGAGAAGTGTAAGGAAGTTATGGAGAAAATGGGCGCAGACATTATCGATGAGGATGAAGTTCCAGAAGAATTCGACCACATCTATAATGGTGGACATTATGCTGGAGGCGTCATTATGGGAGATGACCCAGAAACATCTGCAGTAAATAACTACTTGCAAATGTGGGACGCTGAGAACCTCTTTGTTGTTGGTGCATCTGCATTACCACATTTCGGTGGTCGTCACCCAACCGCAACAGTAGGAGCTTTAGCATACCGCGCAGCAGAAGGCATTGAGAAATATCTTAAAGATGGTGGCATGCTAGTGGAAGCGAAGCAAGAAAAGGCTAAAGGATCGGTTTAAACATTTAGTTTGTTTTTAAAACAAATGCTAAAAAATAGTTGGAGGTGGACATTATGGGATTAGCCAACATAGGAATACCAGGATTAATTCTTATATTAGTTGTAGCACTCATTATTTTCGGACCAAACAAGCTACCGGAAATTGGTAAAGCTGCAGGTCAAACATTAAAAGAATTTAAAAGTTCTGCAAATGATTTAATGAGTGATTCTGAACCTGAGGAATCATCTGAGGAAGAAAAAGATAAAACAGTTTAATCGTGTTGCTATAAAAAGCGAGTGGGAATTTTATTTCCCGCTCGCTTTTTGTGTTTCTAGTGCGAATCATGCACGTATGAAGACTGTAGCCTATATATTCACTTTTAGATCTACTCGTATGCAGAAGTGATGGTTGTTTCAATTTCCCCCCTCAACTGATTATGTACCTCCACCCCTCCATTGGCAGTAAATCAATCAGGGATTACAATTGACCGTTGGCATCGCTTGCTTTTGTCTGCAACAATTGTTTTTATACCATTAAAATTCCGTCAAATCATTTACTTTATATTGTCACCAATTTTAATTCACAAAAGCCTTATTCTTCACGCACAGACCCTTTATTATGATCACGTGGCATAAAATAGATGAGTATCAAACTCATAATCGCCAATAAGGCTAAGACTACATAAATATGATGTAATCCAGAAGTTAATCCTTCTTCCAAAACCACTTTTTCTTGGCCAGATAAAGTAGCTGATTGCTCACCAGCAAGCAATTTATCCGTTGAATCGACGTTAATTTGACCATCTAGCCCTGCTGTTCCGATGTATTTATTGATCTCGCTATTTAACAGCCCACCAAACAAGGCTACACCAAGGACACTCCCTAGCGAACGCATAAACATATTCGCGGCTGTCGCAATACCCCGAATATCCCAAGGTGTTGAGCTCTGTATCGCAACAATAAAAGCGGTGCTTGTCATCCCCATTCCGATGCCAATAAAGAAGGATCCTGTTCCCGCCCAAATGGGGCCTCTCTCAGGAGATAACATAAAGAAGATTAAGGAACCAATGACTAAAGAAAATCCACCAAACAAGGAAGTAATTCGGTATCCCTTTACTAATAAAAGCCGACCCGCGACAACAGAGGCGATTGGCCAGCCAATTGACATCGTCGTTAATGTAAAACCAGCAACCATCGCTGATTTCCCCATGACACCTTGCACAAATGCTGGTAAATAACTCGAAACACCTATTAAAATCATCCCGGTAAGTAAAGAGGTGATATTCGCTATTCGAATCACTTCATGACGCCATATCTCAAATGGCATCATCGGGTCAGCTACTGACTTTTGTTGAAGATAAAATAACCCACATGCTATGGCTGTTATCGATAGTAGAATAATCATATGGATAGAATCCCATGCGATACTCACCCCGCCCTCAACTAATATGAAAACGAGTAAACTAATCATAACAATGAGTAAAATAGAACCTTTATAATCGATGGTTTGTGGTTTCTTGATCATGTCTTCGCGCAGAAAAATAATAATACCTAGCATGGCTAATAAACCAAGTGGAATGTTCATCCAGAAGACATATCGCCAATCCAATAGATCAACAAAAAGGCCTCCTAAAAGAGGACCAGACACAGCAGAAATACCCCATACCGCGGATAAATAACCTTGTATTTTAGCCCGCTCCTGCTTATTATAAATATCTCCTACAATGGTTGTAGCCATTGGCATTAACGCACCTGCACCAATCCCCTGTATAAACCGGGATCCGATTAATTGATACATCGTTATACTAAAACCTGATAATGTCGATCCAAGTAAAAACAGTAAAATCCCACTAACAAATATTGGCTTTCGGCCGTATATATCAGCTAGTTTTCCAAAAATCAGGATGGTTGCAGCACTCGTTAATAAATAGATGGAGAAAACCCAACTATATAGGGAAAACCCGCCTAAGTCTGCGACAATTGTCGGCATAGCTGTCGCAACAATTGTCGCTTCAATTGCAGATAAAAACATCGCTAACATGACAGACACTAATATAAATGGTCTATGCAACCTCTTACCTTTAATCCAATGATCTTTCATCTATTTTCACTGCTTTTCTATAGCATACTTGATACGTTTTACTATGATTGTATTAATGTTCTACATATCATTTTCATGCACTTGATTCCTTTTTTGTGTAATAATCACGTTCTAATTGTTTCAAAATAGCTCGTCTTGTTAAGATACCATCAAAATACCCTTCTTCATCTGACACACAAACAAATGGCCAATCAACTACGGCCTTTAAACCTTCTATAAAACTACCTTCTTTAGACAGCCGTGGAATATCCTCTTTCATTACTTCTTCAACGCGCATATCTGCTAGTCTTTCTACTTCAAAGTGTTCTAAACCTAAGATTTGATTTAAAATAACTGTCTTTCCAATCGTACCTACTAATTTATATGAACTATCTAAAACAGGCACTGCTGCATATCCTGATTTAACAAGGACAAGTAATGCATGCTCAAGTGGATTATTCAATTGGACGTGGGCTACTTTTTCAGATGAAATCATTAAGTCAGCTACCGTTATATTGTGTAGTTGCTTACCTTCTTGCAATATACTCATATGAAAACGCTCCTTTTCAAATACATAATGAAATGATCTTGGATTTCTCCCGATAAAAGGAGTTAATTTGTTTTTCTCTACACGGTAAGTTTACCATATATTATGATGTAGGAACATCACTTGTCACTTATTAAGTTTTTTTATATCCAATTGATATAGTAGAACAGGCCTACTTCTCCGGACTTTTCATCTTATTAAATGAGGGTGGTTGACCAAATGTGGAGGGATTGCAGATATAAAAAATAGCAGCATAAAGATTCGATCATAAAAATACAATTGGCTAAATTCGCACATCATCACATTGTTTTTTATTCATGTAGAATCAGAGATGAGTGATCGACCCACCCCTGATTCTGGTAAAAAGATCTAAAACGGAAACTGATTTAAGTGTTGTCCCCCATCCATTGTAATTACTTCACCATTAATATATGCTGCCTTATCTGATAAAATGAAGTGAGCTAAATCAGCTATCTCTTCTGGTTTACCAAGACGGTTTAAAGGAACTGATTCAACAGTACGTTTAGCCATTTCTTCCGATTCGAATAATTTATCTGCTCCGCCTGTACGCTCGATCGGACCAGGTGCGATTGCGTTTACACGAATCCCGTATTTAGATCCCCACTCTACTGCTAATGTACGTGTCATATTCAGAACGCCTGCTTTTGCCGCGGAAGAATGAATAACGTAAGCACCAGCATCCCAAGCATAGGTCGCAACCATATTTAGGATCGTACCTTTTTTATTATTGTCAATCCAATATTTCCCTACTGCACTACTACAATAAAATGTACCATTTAATACAATATCAATTACTGAATTCCAGCCATTAACCGACAGATCCTCCGCGGCACAAACAAAGTTTCCTGCCGCATTGTTTACAAGGTGGTCAATTGATCCATACTTGTCAACCGTTTCCTTCACCATACGTTCCACATCTTCGGGCTTACGTACATCCATCGGAAACATAAAGATATCTCCTGTAGATGTTTCCATCATTTCTTCCTTAGCCTTTTCTAATCTTTCAAGACTTCTACCTGTAATGACAACGTTTGCACCTTCTTGCGCAAATTTCATTGCCATAAACTTACCCATTCCACTTGAGCTACCCGTTACAATTACAGTTTTATTTTTCATAGACTCCTCCTATTTATACGTTCACTTTCATTACGATATACTAATAATGAATAACCATTCACTATAGATGATAGAGATGATAGATTGGAAAGTCAAAATATAAACTGCTTTTATCTTTGTTTTTTCATAGTGTTTCCGATACGAAACATATAATTTATGCTATAATTCTCATAGCCAATTGGATTTTAACTTGAAAGGAGCAGACGATTTTGAACAGACGTTCATTTATTAGAAACACCTTTGTCAGTATGGCAACCTTAATCGGTATGAGCGGGTTATCCTACTATTATGCGCGGGAAATCGAACCCGAGATGCTCCGAATTAATAATGAGACCATAACAGCAAATCATATCCCACATTCATTTAACGATTTTAAAATCATTCAATTTTCCGATACACATGTTGGTTTTCATTATACAGAAGAGCAGCTAACGGAGCTAGTCAGCAAGATAAACAAGCTTAAACCAGATCTTATTGTTTTTACTGGGGACCTCATCGACGCACCTCACGAATATAAAAAGACCAAACAAATAAGTGAAATACTATATAATCTTCAAGCAGAGTATGGTAAGTATTGGATATATGGCAACCATGATCATGGCGGTTATGGCACCCAACTTGTTCATGATATTATGGAAGATGCCCATTTTCACTTACTACAAAACTCACACATCCCGATCCAACGTGGTCAAGATGAGATTATCCTAGCAGGAATTGATGATGTGATTTTAGGTACACCAGATTTACCCGCGACACTTAAAAACGTTAACGAAGAACTCTTTACGATTTTATTAGCACATGAACCCGATTTTGCTGATACAACGGTCAACTTTCCTGTAGATGTACAATTATCGGGACATAGTCATGGTGGACAAGTTCGACTTCCATTTATCGGTCATTTATACACACCGACATATGCCGAAAAGTATATCCAAGGAAAATACCGTTTTAACCAGGACAAACTATTACTCTATGTAAATAAAGGAATCGGCACAACACGTCTCCCCTTTCGCTTTTTCTGTCAACCAGAGATTCATTCCTATACATTGAAAAGCAATCCGTAAAAAACTGATTGCAAGCGGACAAGCTATACGGTAAGGTAGAGATGGAACAAATAATGAAGAGAGGAGTTGCATAAATGGTTAAAAACATCTTATTGCAAGACATTGCCAAAGCTATATTCACGATCAATCGGCATGCAAAGACAGCGCCAGAACCCCAACATCTATACCATATAAAGAAAGAATCAATCAATAAGTTATTAACGGAAGGCCGTGCTGAAAAATTAGGGCTTCACTTTTCAGATCATCCGAAATTTAGCAATCAACATTCAACCGTACTTGTCAGTGTTGATGACTATTATTTTCATATTTTGCCTGAAAAAGAGGACTTTGAAAAATTTGAGCATTTGGGTTCGCTAGATCAAAATTACCGAAATCCCCGAACAAAAATGTCATTGTCCCAGGCAAAAAGAATTATCTATGAATATATCGATTGGCAGCCCAAGAAGAAGCTAAAAGGTACACATAAATATTCTCCTTCTAATTACTACACCCCATCATCTTTAGGTAAAATGGAGTGGCCACCAAAGAAATCACATCGAAATTTCAATAAATAATTTTTTTCTCATTCTAATGAATTGCATAATACCGGTTTAATGCAACACCTGTATCGGTGTAGCTAATTTTGGTAATTATGAAATTCCTTCCTATGAATCATGTAGATAAACGGATACATACTCATCATCTGCCTCATTCATTAGAAAAGCTTAAGGATACTTCCTTAGGCTTTTTTTGTAATTTACCGGAAAATTATGTTCGCTTAAAAACACTTTTTATACCATGTCGTAAACTGAGGAATAAACCAAAACCTGCGATACATTGCAAACTAATCTTCAACCCTAGCATGATGATCTGTTCAGTCTCTCCAATGGATATCAACACAATTAAAAACAATGTCAAAACAAATAAACTACTGACAATATAGCTTAATAATCGATTGGTCTGTAGCGTGATAAACCAAGTAATAAACGGGTGAATAATAAAATAACTAATGCTTATTCCGACTAAAATAAGTAGATAATACATATATTCCTCATCCATATATAATGAAATAAACGTGGAAGCATTTGTCAATATATGAATCAATCCACTTGTAAGTATCTGGATCAATGTGATCAACTCCCTTAATCTATCTCGTGATTAATAAGTTTAAACCGTTCAACTTAAAAATATACATCTGAATATAAATCCATGGATACGACATATAGTTAAGAATGGTTCAACAAGCGATGTGGCACTAATCCGGTATTATGAAATTCATTAACATAAGTGATCATTGTCACAGTGTTCATTTAAAAATATTGTTATCATGCAGATAGTTCAAATATGAGGAGGTACAATTTATGAAATCATTTACGGCTGAACATACACCAGCTGATATTGTTAATGTTTTTCCACAAGCTAGTGATCTATTTAAGCTACAAAGAATAAATTTTTGTTGTTCAGGTGATCAACCTTTGCGCACCTATTTTACAGAGAATTCCGAGCTCTCGGTCACCGATGTTCTAACTC
Source organism: Virgibacillus sp. (assembly GCA_035302925.1). Taxonomy (GTDB): domain Bacteria; phylum Bacillota; class Bacilli; order Bacillales; family Amphibacillaceae; genus CALAMD01. The sequence continues at coordinate 8,773 of DATGSG010000109.1, forward strand.
AGTTAAATGCTGATTATCAGACGTGGATAGAGAAAGATATCCATACTATAAAATGGGATCAACTATCTTCTACAGAGCTTATCGACCATATCCTAGAGCATCACCATTCATATTTGAAAGGTGAACTCCCGGTTATTGGTGAGTTTGTAACACGAATATATAATGTACATGGGACCGGAGAACCCCACTTAGGTGAATTACATCGTTTATATGATGTATTTAAAACAACGATGGAAGATAATATGATGAAAGAAGAAAATGAATTGTATCCTTTAATAAAAGAATACGAAAACAAGCCTAGTGAAGCAACTAAATTGATGATCGATAACGCGACAAATCAGTTGAAATTAAGTTTGCAATCCGCAACGAATCTACTTGATAAAATGCGGGGGCTTACAAATGGGTTTCGCCCACCGGCTACAGCTTGTGGTTCCTATAAAGTTACCTATTCCCGATTAGCCGAACTCGAATCGAATACGCTTCAACATATCCATTTAGAAAACAACTTGCTTCTACAATAAGCAGGACAGACGACTCAGTCGAACTCAGAATGGCGCTGACACCCTTTCTGCTCCATTCCGAGTTCGATCTTATCGTCTATTATGTAAATGCTCAATTCCGGTTGCTACACCGTTAAATAGACATCCCTAGTGACATCAGAATAATCCTACCTTATTTAATGAATTTCATAATACCGGTTTAGTGCAACACCTGTATCGATGTAGCTAATTTTGGTAATTATGAAATTCATTCTATTGTTTAATAAATCATCCCCTTAGCTTATTTCTTTGCGTTTCTTCCTAACTAAATCCGCTTGTACCTTTTCAAGACGCCTTTCTATTTGTTCAATTTGCTCTTTATCTGCTAATAATTCCTGTTTATTTTCTAACACAAGATCTTCAAGATTTTGATAGTTTCTTCTCATCTTGAGCCCTCCTTTATATTAAGGTTCTATTTCATCCTAGTATCCCCATACCCTTTATAGATATTCATAATTATTCATCTATTCCGATTATGGTCCGTCACCATTAAAATCGTTTCTTGTTAAAATTCGAAAGATTTGACTCACTTAATGAATTTTATAATCCCTATTTATAGCTATATCACTCCAACAACGGAGTGATATACGCCAGTTAAGGTAATTATGAAATTCATTCTCACTATGCTATTATATAAATGACTTGCTTTTTTTGGAGGGAGAGAAAAAACTTGCGAACAAGAGTTAAAAAGAAGAATGAATGGACAGAATGGGGAAAAGCAATTGTCATTGCTGTTTTAATCGCTTTATTCTTACGGACATTTATCTTCTCTACGTCCATCGTTGAAGGTGAAAGCATGGCTCCAACACTCGATAACGGAGAAAGAATTATTTTCAATAAATTCAGTTACTTAGTTGGTGAACCAAACCGGGGTGATATCGTCATTATTCAAAGACCACATAAAAATTATGTAAAAAGAGTCATTGCCTTACCTGGTGAAACGATCGAAATGATAAATCACGATCTTTATATAAACAAAGTAAAATATGACCAAACCTTTATTACTGAAGAAGCCCAAAAACATACTGGAAATTTCGGTCCCGTTGATATCCCAGAAAATAGTTACTTTGTCATGGGTGACAATCGAGCGATTAGTAAAGACAGTCGAAATGGTCTCGGATTTATCGAAAGCAAAAGTATTATCGGACGTTCTGAAATTATCATTTATCCTTTTACTGAATGGGAACTAACAAAATAAACACATTCAATCCATAAATGGTTATAAAAAAAGGTCAGCCCCTAACAAAAAGTGGCTGACCTTTATATTGTTTATCTTTCACGGTCTAAAAGACAATACCCAATATTTAACACGATAATCCCCATACAAAGTACACCAAAAACGGTTTCCAACACGGAAGAGCACCTCCTTAAGACATCTTAGTATACTGAAAATACTCATAAAATAAACCTCTATTATGTAACACATTACTAAAGTCGAGTATTTAATATTCCAAACGTTCCATACCTTGATTATACCAACATTTCATAGCAAAATAAAGTAATTGTATGATAAGATGAAATGTAGAAACGCATTTTTACTCGAAATATTAAATATGTTGAATGAATTTCATAATTGCCAAAATCAGCTACATCGCTACAATATACAGTTAAGAACGGCTTAACGAAACTATATATTGTAGCAACGTGGCACTAAATCAGTATTATGAAATTCATTAATGTTGAATGAAAATAGGTGAACAATGATGCATTATTGCCCCTACTGTGGAATAAAGACAAAAGAGGACGAATTATATTGCTTTAAATGTGGAAAGGAACTTCCTGATGATCTGAATAAACGCTTAAAGCCCAAAAAATACTTTAATCGCTTTTGGTATATTCCGATCACGCTTTTTATTTTATTTTCTGTTACGTCTGGTGTGCATTTTTTAATTTTGCAATATAAAGATTCGCACGCTAAAGAATTATATCAAGTAGGTGAAATGAAGCTAGAAGATGAAAAATACAAAGAAGCCCGCGACTTATTTAAACGGGCACTCAATCAAAAAAAGGACTTTTATAATGCTAATGTATCCATGACATTTACGAATAATGTTTTACAAATACAACGTGAGTTTGATGAAGCAATCGTTCAACTAGACGCGAAAAACCTTGATGATGCTTTAGCGATTGTAAACGATACAGATCAATTATTAAAGAACTTTCACGGGCCCGCAGCCACCCCAATCGTTAAACAGATGGATGAGCTTAGAAACAAGATCAAAATTGAACAGATAAATAAACGATTAGCGGATGAACCGAGTATCGATGATTATAAAACGTTACTTTGGGAAGCTGAGTCCATTAAGACGAATGAGGCTAATGAAGTGAGAGACCTGATTCGTAAGGAAATTATTAATTACACACATTCCAAGGCCAGTGAACAATTGAATAAAAAGCAATTTAATAATGCCTTAAACCTTGTTGAAGATGGACTTAAATATGCCACTGATTCCGATAAATTACAAAGTTTGAAAACAACGATTGACAAAGAGAAAACCGCCTTCGAAACAGCTGAACAACAAAGAATCGAACAAGCTGTGGATGTGGCTACTGAAGAGCGTGAATTAAATGAGCAAGACGCCGTTAAACTCGACAATGTAAAAACAAGTAAAGATGATCAAGATAATTTAGTCGTCCAGGGGAAAGTCAGTAGTATAGCGACAATTCCTGTTAATTCTGTCTTGATTGAATACTCCTTATTAACAAAAAAGGGAAAGACCATTTTAACGAATAAAGTATTTGTTTATCCTGATAAATTATATCCAGATGAAACTGGAAAATTTGAGTTTACCCATTATGACATGAAAAATAAAAAGGCTAAAGATGTAGAAGTAAATGTTGATAAAATTACGTGGTATACCGATTAATAATACGTATGGCTGGAGTGAACTCAAATGCGAAAACAACTATATGGCCCATTGATTGTTTCGATTGTAATCATTGTTTTTGGTATATTTGGGATTATTAAAATTAGTGGCCATTGGAATGCAAAATCAATTCCCATCAATAATCCACTGATAAATGAAATTAATAAAGACTCCGAATCATTAGACTTAAAAACAATTATTCATGAAACAGAGAAACATGTCATTCAAGTTGAAGGACAGAACGAAGAAAAAACCATGACCGGATCTGGCTTTTTATATAATAATAAAGGGGATATTATTACAAATGCACATGTAATTAAAGACGCTGACTTTATCAATATAAGAACAGCCGATGCACAATCTTATCCGGCTGCTGTCGTTGGTATTGGCGATGAGGTGGATATTGCTGTTATCCGTGTCCCCCAATTAGCAGGGAAGGAATTTCTTCCCATTGAAACGGAATCTTTAGCTGAGATTGGGGATGAAGTCATTGCCTTAGGAAGTCCCCATGGCTTTCAGAACACAGTCACATTAGGGATTATTTCCGGTGCCGAACGGGACTTTATTGTAGATGGCTATACCTATGAAAATCTTTATCAAATCTCAGCCCAAATTACACACGGAAATAGTGGTGGCCCCTTAATCAGCCGTGATAATGGTGCGGTTATCGGCATTAATTCAGTTGGAACAGATGACGGTACCATTGGCTTTAGTATTCCAACCAATGATATTATCGAACAGGCTGAAGAATGGTCGAATGAAGCTAATAATGATCAACTCGAATTTGCTAGCATACAGGATATCGATACTTATGACCCTGAATTATTAAAAGAGGATGCTGATTACTTAATCGATTATTTCTTTGATGGGATCAAAATTAGGGATTATGTGAACGCCTATACATTATTAGGCAGTACAATGCAGTCAGAAACATCATACTCTCGATTTAGAGATGATTACACGAATATTGTTGATTTAACATATGAAGAAACTTCAAATACGATTACCGAAGACAACCAATCCGAATCAACAATCGAAGTGGAAATGGAGTTAAAATCAAAGAATAAAGATAAAAATAAAGTAAAAAAGGTGAAATATGTATTTACAATCGGCTTAGAAAATGATCAATTAAAAATATTAAATATATCTACCCCATAAACACCGTAGTCATACCGCCTTCAAGGCTATTTCATTGGTCATCTAGATAAAACGTCTAGACGTTTTATTTATCACGACATATAGTATAAATGTAACGAATGTTGGAGGTGAGATGTTAAAATGGGATACGGATTCGATGGTCAGTTTAGTGGTTCAAATGAATATGGAAGCTATAGTCAGCATTGCCACCATGGATCAGGCTACCAAGTAAATTCCTTTGCACTCATTGTAGTGCTCTTTATTCTCTTGGTGATTGTTGGTGCTACGTTTTACTATTAAAATAAACTAGCTTGTGCTATTCAGAGCACAAGCTAGTTTTTTCACCTTTTTCCTTGATTACCCTTAACCGATAATAATCCTCTCTTTTGGATAGCGATATTTTCCTCTTGGTTTATGCTTCTTAAACAGAAATAGAAATGTAATAACGCCCACCCTCCCGATAAACATGAGAATCATCAAAATCACCTTACTTGTTACCGTTAATTCACTTGTAATACCAAGTGATAATCCTACTGTTCCAAAGGCAGATGTCACTTCAAATAGAATTTGACTGATGTTATACGGCTCTAAAATCGAGATGATTAAAATCGAACTAAACACAAGAATAATTGCCATAAAGGTCACCGTTACGGCCTTCATTAAGTCTTCATCATAGACTTCTCTTCCGAATAAACGGATACTCGTTCCCCCTCTTGCATACGTTATGATAAAGATAATGACTAATGCAAATGTTGTGGTACGAATTCCTCCCCCCGCACTACTTGGGGATGCACCAATAAACATTAATAAAGACATAAATAAATGACTTTCACCCGTCAATTGACTTATATCCAACGTAGACAATCCACCACTTCTTGTCGTTACAGATTGAAATAATCCATAAAACAATCGTTCATGCCATGACATGCCAACAAAATAATGATTTAAATCAAGCAATATGATACCAACCGTTCCAACAACAATTAATATAAAAAATGTCAATGTCGTTAATTTTGTAAATAAACTGAAACGGTACCTTTTTCGATTACTGCGCGTTGAAATCAGATACGATTTGATTTCAATTAGTACAGGATACCCGATGGCCCCAAATACGATCAATACCATATTAATAGATTGAACAAAGTAATCATCCTTAAATGGAATCAATGATTGCCCCGTAATATCAAAACCACCATTTGAGATCGCACTGATTGTGCCAAAGAATCCATTAAAATAAGCCTCGCCAGCTGATGAGTAGTAATTTAAAAAATAAGTGCCTAGAATTATAAAGCTAATGAGTTCAATGGCCAATAACACCATAACAATCTGCTTTATTAAGCGAACCATGCCATTGAAATGTGATTGATTTTGATCGGTCATGATTAAACGTCGTTCTTTTATACCAATCTTTCTCCGAAAAAACAACCAGACAAAGGTCCCAACAGCCATGACACCAACCGCACCTAATTGCAAGATAATCGTTAAGAAAATAATTCCAACTGTAGAAAACGAATCAATAATTGAAAGGGTGCTTAATCCAGTAACACTTAATGCGCTTACTGCAGTAAATAAAACATCAATAAATGCAAGCTCAACCCCCTCTTGGTGAGCAACAGGTAAAGTTAATGTGATCGTTGATAATATGACAGCTAGTAAATAAAACATTAACAACATTTGAACAGGTGACAACTTTTTTGTCCAATGCGTACGAAAGCCTTTGTATGACATCACTCGACTCCTTACTAGCTTATATACTGTTATTTATTCTTTCATATTAAGAAATGTACCTGATTATAGCAAGCTTTAGCGTACATAATACGTGATCGATCACATATCCCATATTCATCTGGGCAGCCAATGACAAGCACTTCTATTGTCAAGGAGCTTTCATTCATACAAAAGGCTAACCTTTTTCCATGATGGATTTAAACTCCATAAGCAACTCTTCCCCTTCATACCCTTCTGTAATTAATGAACCTAACATTTCCTCAATTTCATCTTTATGTCGATCTATAATTTTACCTTTAAATAAAACATTCATACGAGAACCTATTTCATTTACGCCAATAATCGATGTCATGAAGATGGCAGGTGAATTACTCTCTTTTGTTATTTTAACTTGAATAATGATTTCATCATGTTCTTCCTTTAATGTAGTAAAGTAATCTAAATAGTTGTTATCGATATAGGCCTCGATAACCCATTGATTCTGATCATCTTCCCGGTTAATGATTAATCCATCTAGTAAGGGGATTTTTTTTCGAATCATCTCTTCATCGACTTCTTCAATCACTTCTAACGCTTTTAATTTAAATGTTTTCATTGCATGATCAACCCTTCCCCTTTATTACGATACTTTGTTTAACCTGCCCATCCTTATGAATTACCTTTATAATAATTCACATCATGAACAGGTCATTTAAATGACGGTCGTTCATACCTATAGCTTATCAAATATCTAGTTTAAATGATATTTATAATTTAAGTGAATGAATTTCATAATTGCCAAAATCAGCAACATCGATACAGGATGTAGTTAAGAACGGTTCAACGCAACTATATGATGTATCGATGTTGCACTAAACCGGTATTATGAAATTCATTAAAGTTGATTTATTTTTAGCGTTTTAAAAGGAGTTTCTTCTATTCAACTAGAATTCATCATATAATTGAATGAATTTCGACTTGATTATTTACACTTTTTGATGCTCATCCATAAGAATTCTAATTGGAGGGATATACATGGTTAAACGCATGCTCACCATCCTCTTTTTCGCCTTTTTCATAGCTTGTTCCAAAGAAGAGCCAATCATTATGAAAAAGGAAATGAAGACGACAGATGAACATCAACCGGCACTCATTGAAGAAGAAAAAGAAGATGAAGTCGATGCACTCATTGAATTCACCTTTCCAGAAGAACAGGTGATTATTAATTTAAAAAACATTCCAATCTTAAATGAATACTTACAAGCCACAAATGATAAAGAAAAGGCGATCCGAAATATGGATCTCATTCCAATCGAAACGGAAGAAAACGACATATTCCTCTTAGAATTCTCCTGTGAAAATGAGCATTGTTCCTATTTATTGCTTCATCAGGATACAAAGAACCAGGCATATCTTGTTGCAGATTTAGCTCGATATTCGCAGGTCTTGTTCTCACCTGATCATAATAAAGCATTATTAAAATTTGATCGGAATGCGGATTCAGCGGAATCCCTAACAGATCTTATCGTTATTGACATTCAAAACTGGCAACAAATTCAACTTCTTACACCAGAAGAAATCAACACACAAATACTGAACTTCCAATGGCCGATTACAGCGAATCACTGGATTGATAATCAGTCTATTTCGGTATCAGTTCCGATGTTTTCTGAATTAGATGATGAATTAATTAGCCAAGAGAAAGAAATAGAAAATCAAACAACAGACATTACATTCTATTTGGATGATTAACTAATGAATTTCATAATCCCTTATTTTAGGTAATTATGAAATTCATTCTAATAATAACCCTTTCTCCACCAATTCTTAAGACGTTCCTTCATGGACGTCTTTTTTTCATGCGCAATCTAATGTATTTCATAATCCCTATTTATAGATAATTATAAAATTCATTAAGGTAAAAAATAGCATGTATAGATACGATCAAAATTTCGAACGATACGTAATGACCATTTACAAAAAGAGGAGGAAAATATATGACTGTCGGTAGCCAAGTAAAACAAGCAATTGCTGGACTTAAAAGTGTCCAGGCAAGTTTTGAACAATTTGCTTTAGAAACTGAAAATAAACAGGCAAAACAAATGTATACAAATGCTGCAGAACAAACAACGCAAATATTACAAAGTGTTGAACCGAGAGTTCAGCAAATTGAACAAGAGGAACCAGAATACAAAGGTTTTTAATAAAGCACTTCCTGGGGGGTAGTGTTGCACTACCCTTACCCACGACAAAGTAATATAGAAACAGGTGACTTTTATGAAATATAGAATCACTATTAATTTATCCATTGTTTTATGCTTATTATCGAGCTGTGGGATGAACCCGACCGTTGATCCGACTGATCGACAAGTCAATGATACCCCAATTGAATTAACCAATTTATCTACGCGTAAGGATGTAGACCAACAAGTAGCGAATCAAGCAAAAGAAATTCTTAAATACAACGATGATCTAACAGCGGTCAAAGCAGTGAATACCCCTGATAAACTGGTTGTTGCGATTGATATTTATCATTTACAACGTCTGCAACTTAAAAAGATTGAAAAAAAAATACAAAAGAAACTTGAAAAAGAATTCCCGACTTCTGAAGTCATCTTATCATCTGATAAGAAAGTATTCCTTGAATTGGATAAATTAGAAAAAAAACTTCAATCTGATTCTCTATCTAAAGATAAGTTAGCTAAAAAGATAACTAAAATCATCGAACTTTCGAATGAAGAAACATAAATGGAAAGAGTGATTTTATCATGGCAGATAACAAAAATAAAAACTTAACGCCTGAAGCACAAGAATACCTCGTTTTTCAAAAAACGCGAGAAGAAAAAAGACCTGTTTTCAAAAATTGCCTAAAGGCATTTTTTATAGGTGGTTGTATTTGTTTTATCGGCCAATTGCTTTCAATATTTTATATTCACTTTTTTGATTTCACTGATAAAACGGTTGGGAATCCAACCGTAGCTACACTTATTTTTATTACGATGTTATTGACGGGTTTCGGTGTATATGATCGAATCGGACAATTTGGCGGAGCTGGTACAGCCGTACCTGTTACCGGTTTTGGTAATGCGGTTATTTCAGCAGCAATCGAGCACCGTACTGAAGGTTTTATTCTTGGTGTCGGAATGAATATGCTTAAACTAGCTGGTCCTGTCATTGTTTATGGTGTGTTCTCCGCATTTGTTATCGCTCTTGTTAAAACAATTTTAGTGCAGTGGGGTGGTTTCTAATGCTAGTTGGACACCAAACATGGTTATTCAATAATAAACCAACTATTATCTCTACTGGGACTGTCGGGGGCCCATTTGAAGCACGCGGGTCGATACCAAATGATTTTGATCTACTTCATGATGACACATGGCTTAAACAAGCCTCATTTGAGAAAGCACAGCAAGTCATGATGGAGGAAGCATGTCAAGTTGCGATAAAGAAGAGTGGCCTTGATAAAGAGCAAGTGAATTTCTTTATAGGTGGAGATTTAATTAATCAAATTACACCGACAAGTTTTGCTGCCAAAACAATGGAAATTCCCTACCTCGGCTTATTCAGTGCTTGTGCAACCTCAATGGAAAGCCTGGCCTTATCTGCCTTTTTAATTAATGGAGCGGGTGCAGACTATATTTTAAGTGGGAGTTCAAGCCATAACTCCGCTGCGGAAAGACAATATCGAAATCCTACAGAATATGGAGCACAGAAACCACCTACAGCTCAATGGACCGTTACTGGTGCAGGATGTGCTTTAGTTGCTAAAGAAGGTCCTGGACCCGTTATTACGTCGGCAACAATCGGGAAAGTTATCGATCTGGGGATAACCGATCCGTATAATATGGGAGGTGCCATGGCCCCCGCCGCAGTCGATACAATTATTACCCATTTAAAAGAGCGTAATGTGAGTCCTGCCTATTATGATTTGATTGTTACGGGGGATCTTGGACGAATTGGTAGAAAGGTATCATTGGATCTTCTTCATAAAGAAGATCTTCAAATTGAAGAAGATAAATATGTCGATTGCGGAATCATCATTTATCGGGAAGGACAACCGGTATTATCCGGTGGTAGTGGAAGTGCTTGTTCAGCGGTTGTCACGTATGGATACTTATTAAATTTGATTGAACAAAAAAAGTTGAATCGAATTCTAGTTGTTGCCACTGGGGCGCTTCACTCTCCTTTAGCCATTCAGCAGAATAATTCGATCCCCTGCATTGCTCATGCCGTTTCTATTGAAGCAGGAAGTGATAGTCAATGACCTTCTTTTGGGCTTTTGTTGTCGGTGGTCTTATTTGTGTCATCGGACAAATTATGTTCGATGTGTTTAAATTAACCCCAGCACACACTCTAACAACACTTGTAGTAGCTGGTGCTGTCTTAGATGGATTTGGCCTATATGAGCCGCTCATCGACTTTGCAGGTGCAGGGGCTACTGTACCGATTACCAGCTTTGGAAACTCATTAGTACATGGTGCAATGGCAGAAGCTGAAGAGCATGGCTTGATTGGTGTCATAACTGGAATATTTGAAGTAACAAGTGCAGGGATATCAGCAGCCATTATTTTTGGAGTCATCGGAGCCCTTTTATTTAAACCTAAAGGATAAATGGTTAGCCATTTTAACGAAACTAAAAGGGGTAAATGGAAAAATCGCTTGGCCATTTTAGCGAAACCAAAGAAACTAAATATGAAAAAATGGCTTGGCCATTTTATCTAAAATAAAAGAGTGAAATTTAAAAAATGGTTTGACCATTTGGTTGAAATCTCGGGCATAAGAAATGGAGTTGAATAATAATGACGGTTGGCTCACAGGTAAAAGGCTGTCTTTCATCAATCAATGGAGCTCAAGCAACACTCCAAATACTCACGAATAAAGCACAAACCAAAGATGCGAAAGAAGCCTTTGTTCAAGCGGAACAAATGATTTCCGAAATTAAAGCAGATATTCAACAACAAGTACGGTTTATTTCTCGCGAAGAACCCCAATATAAAAAATAGGAAAGGATGTGTCGTCATTGCCTGGATGGTTAGAGATTATCATAAGGTCCTTTGTTCTCTTAATAATTTTGTTCCTCATCACAAAATGGCTTGGTAAAAAGCAACTATCACAACTAAACATCTTTGAATATATTTCTGGCATTGTATTAGGTGGAATCGTCGCCATTCAGTCAAGTAGTGTCACGAATCCTATTATGTACGGCATACTGGCAATGTTAGTCTGGTTTTTCATTCCTCTCTTAGTCGAAATGTTTTCACTTAAAAGTAAAGGTTTTCGCGACTTTGCTCAAGGAAAGAGCACGGTATTCATTCAAGACGGGAAAATCATGGAAGATAACTTGAAGAAAGAAAGATACACAGCAGATGATTTATTAGAAAATCTTCGCGACAAAGACATCTTTCATGTAGCAGATGTTGAGTTTGCTATACTAGAACCTTCAGGCGTATTGAATGTATTGCCAAAAACAGAGCACAAATCATTAACACCTAAAGATTTAGGGTTGAAGCTTGCCCCACAGAAGGAACCACAAACCGTCATTATTGATGGACAGATGCTTTTAGAACCTTTAGCAAATTTAGCCCTTAATCCAAACTGGTTGGAAGCCGAACTTGAAAAGTTAAATGTGAGTATTGAAAACGTATTTCTCGGTCAAGCAGATAATGACGGGCAATTAACAGTTGATTTATATGATGATAAAATCGCAGTACCAAGTCCATCTGAAAAGCCACTCCTTTTAGCCACATTAAAAAAGTGCCAAGCAGATTTAGAAATCTTCTCACTAGCAACTAAAAATGAACAATCTAAAGAGCTGTATGAGAAAAATAGTAAGAAACTTGAACAGGCAATTAGAATAGTAGATCCCTTTTTAAAATAAGTGCCCCTCTCCCCCTTTTAGTTGAGTAACCAATCATGATCATGATTGGTTAATCCCGCCTGTACAACCATAATCACAGGAGATGATGTAAATCAGCAAGCGAATGAAGCCTTTTCTCATATAGGCTGATCTCTTTGCATAATCAGTTTTATTTATATACATAAAATTTACCGTATTGTGGAAACTAAGGATAAAATAGATACCACGGAGTTGCTGTATATGTTTAATAAGATATTCAAACGGGTTACTAAACCAAAAGAAAACAAGCCTTCACAAAATATGGTAAAGACGACTAAAACTGTTGATGCAGATTTAAATAAAACAATGGTAGCTTTTAAGGCAATCTATAACTACCCTACAAATTCAGATGTATCCATCCGAACTTTTCGCCTAGGGCATTCGAATACAGAAGCAGCCATCTTCTTTATCGATACCATTACAAATACGGATATCATCGATAACTATATTATGAACCCCTTATTATTTAAACATGACCCCTCAAAAAATATTGAGGATGTAATCCCCGTAAAATCATTCGCAAAAGTGACTGCTATAAAAGAAGTTATCTCCGAAATAAATAGTGGTCAAGTAGCGCTCTTTATGAATGGGAAACCAGAAGCATTCATCATAAATGCCATCGATTTTCAAAAGAGAGAGATTGGTAAAGCGGAAAATGAAGTTGTTTTGAAAGGACCTAAGGAAGCATTTAGTGAAGCTGCGGAAACGAATATCTCTTTAATCCGTAAACAAATACGAGACGAGAATCTCATTGTTGAATCATCAACCATTTCAAAACGATCCAAAAACGATTTATTTATCATCTACAATAAAAACTTAGCAAATGAAGAATTAATTGATGAGCTAAAGAGACGTGTTAAAAATATTGATGCTGGATCCATCCAAAATCTCCCCATATTAGAACAGTATATTGAAGATAGGCCAACATCCTTATTTCCTTCTATGTTATATACAGAACGACCCGACCGGGCGACTCATTTTTTAGAAAATGGATTTATTGTGTTACTCATGGACAATTCTCCAGATGCACTTATACTTCCGACAACCTTTTGGACACACTTCCATTCAGTTGAAGATTCCTATTTGCGTTTTATTGATGGTAACTTTACCCGGATTTTACGATTGATCGCTGTGTTTGTCACCTTATTTACTTCAGCAATCTATGTTGCCCTAACGGAATATCATTCGGAAATGATTCCACCAGATCTATTATTAGCGATTGCGTCCACAAGGGATAAGGTTCCTTTTCCTCCAGTTATTGAGATTCTGGTCATGGAAGTAGCATTTGAATTAATTCGTGAAGCCGGACTAAAAGTTCCAGCACCAATTGGCCCGACAATCGGAATTGTCGGCGCATTAATATTAGGGCAAGCAGCAGTCGAAGCAAATATCGTAAGTCCCATCGTTGTTATTGTTGTCGCTCTCGGCGGATTAAGTTCATTTGCCATCGGGGATATTAGTTTAAACTTCGCTGTACGACTCATTCGATTGGTGATGATTGTCTCAGCAAGTTTATTTGGTGTTTATGGAATAATGGCCAGCTTTACAATGGGATTATTCTATATCGTATCATTAACATCTTTTGGTGTTCCTTATTTTGCACCTTTTATACCGAACCACACTCCATCTAAGGATACGGTCTTTAGGAAGTTAATTCAGAATGAAAAATTCCGACCAGGTTATATAAAACCAAAAGATATCACTAAAAAGTAGGGGGGCATGCTATGAATACATCACAAAAGGAAATCGGTATAAAAGAGCTGATAGCGATTATCATCATTACGATTGGAATTAAGTTAACAGATGATACACCAGCAATTCTCTATCAAAAACTTCTTAATTCAGCTTGGATCGCACCATTTATTTTTGCGATTGTTTCCATTATTCCGATCTACTTATTAATCAAGGTGATCTCTACTTATGCAAGTAATAATTTAGTTGACGTTTTAATGGACCTTTTTGGAAAACAAGTCGGAACCTTCCTTTTATTAGTATTATGGATCATCTTATCGACAACGATCATTGTAGACTCATCGGTTTACGCAGAAATTATTGGAACAATGTATTTCCCTGACACACCTAAACTGGCCATTTATAGTTTACTAATGTTCGTATCCGCTTATGCTGGAAAAAAAGGTATCGAACACATTGGTTCTGTTGCTTGGTTTCTCCTCCCCTATATTAAGTTTTCATTATTGATGGCATTAATCTTAACCATTAGTCTTGGGAATCTAGATTTCATATTTCCAATTCTTGGTCCAGGTGGTTGGGAAGTTATGAAGGAAAGCACTTTAAAATCATCCATCTATTCAGATCTCATATATATTTGTTTTCTTATTCCATATATGAAGAATATCAGAGCATTTAAAAAAGGAACTAGTTTCGCTGTTGTTATTTTAACAATTGAAATGAGCATTTCCTTATTTGCATATATTTTGTTATTTGATTTTGAAACGGTTAGAGCGTTGAATTTCCCCTACCAGGAAGTTATTCGCTTCCTTCATATTGGCTTTCTTACGAATATTGAAATGTTCTTTTTTCCCTTTTGGTTGATCGCCACATTTATACGCTTTTCTATTTATTTGTATATGAATGCCCTTATATTTGGGAACATCTTTAAAATTAAAGATACGGGCTATATCATCCCTATACTAGCCACACTTGTAGTTACGATAGGCATGATACCAGATCATGCAACTTACACACTGTTCTTATTTAGATCCACCTACTTTAATTACTTGACACCATTCTTTATCTTATTTCCATGCCTTTTGTGGGGCATAGCAAAATATAAGGGAGTTTTCCGTCATGATCAGAAACAAACTAAATAAATTCATCCTCCTATTTTCCTTACTTATTCTATTAACAGGTTGTTGGGATCAGATACAGATCGACCGAAGTAGTTATGTTGTTGCAATAGGTATCGATAAAGCGGAAAAGGAAGGTCAAATTAAATTAACCTATTTAATTACCAATCCTGAATACGGTCCACAACAACAAACCAATAAAGCTGAACCTCCAAGTAGAATTATGACCTTTATTGTTGATGATCTGATCTCTGCAAAAGATATAGCGAGCACAGTTACTTCAAAAATAATCACCTATGATATTTTAAGATATATTTTTGTATCAGAAGAGCTCGCTCAAGAAAAAAACATAATCAGATGGATGTATGACTTTTCCAAAGATATTGAAATAAGGAGAGACTCTAATTTTATCGTAACAAAGGAAGCAGCGGGAAAATACCTTGAAAACAGTAGGCCACCATTCGAACAAAAACCATATAAATACTTCGAATTATCAATTGAAAATAGTGTGAAAAGCGGTATGATACCCGTTAACTCACAACTCCTCCACTACTATCGAGTTATGGAAGCGAATGACGATCTTTTTTTAGCTATCTACAGCACGACAGAAGAAAATGACACGTCCACAAAAAAAGACGAAGATAATTTTACGGCAGGTGAGTTGCATGTGGAAGGTCAACCAAATAAGAACCAATTCGCTGGATCAGCATTATTTAATAGTGGTAAGATGATTGGGAAACTGACGGGTTCTGAAACGCGACTCTCCATCCTATTAAATCATACATTAGACGCTCCAGATATGCTCACTACATTCCCTGATCCATTTGATGACCGCTATCGTATCGCAGCCAGTATGAATTCGATTAAACCTGTTACCGTAAAGATGGACCTGGAAGGTAAAACACCTACAATTTCTGTTCATCTACCATTAAAGATTGACCTCTTAACGAATCATAGTATGACCGACTATACCAATAACCTAGAAAATATCGCCCGTTTAAAAAGCTCCATTCAAGCGAATTTAACGGATAAGATGGAGCTTTTAATAAAAAAAACACAAGAGGAATTTAAAGCCCAACCATTCGGCTGGTCACTAATCGCTCGAAAGGAATTTAACTCGATTCCTAAATTTGAGGCATTTAATTGGAAGAAGAAATATCCCGATATGGATGTAGATATTTCCATAACGATTGAAATCGGACAATTTGGAACGCAAAGTTCAGTCCCCAATATAAAGGAAGTGAAAGAATAGTATGGATATCCCTGCATTCATTATTTGGTTTGCGATTTTGATTATGTTTTTATACGCATTTGGTTTTTCGATTACTCTTTGGCGAGAACAAAATAAAGCTGGAGCTACAGCTATCTTTATTCTCGCTGTCGCCATTATCATTACGCCGTTTTTTCAAATATTGAGGTGATACACCGGAATCATTATGAGCTTAATATAATTTACCTTGCCGATACAGAACGATTGATAACTTCATAACAGCATGCATATAACAGGTTTCCCTAAGCGAAAATTCATTGTCAAAAAACTTCGGGAAAATGACATCAACTGTCTGTTGCATCTTCGTGAATAAACGCTTATATATTTCCTCTTCACGATAAAACGTTGTTTCTTTTCCTTGCATCCACTCGAAATAAGATACAATCACACCACCCGCATTCGCTAATATATCGGGGATAATAATGATTTCTTGTTCACTTAAATAATGATCCGCCTCTTTCGTAACTGGATCATTTGCTCCTTCGATGATAATTTGCGCCTTTATTTTCTCTTTATTATGATCATGGATCTGGTTACCAAGAGCTGCTAAAAATAAAGCATCAACATCTAAATATAAAATCTCTTCCCGATCCATTAATACTGCTTTAACATTTGCCTCAGCTAACTCACTTGAACTGACAGGTAGCTCACCATTATTCCTAGCTGCATATTTTGCCAAACTGGGAATATCAAGTCCTTCTTCATGATATAATGTTATATTCCGATCACTCACAGCAACGACTTTGTTATTTAAATACTGACAATAATGCGCCTCTAAAGCAGCCATGGATCCTACATTTCCAAACCCTTGAATCGCTACCTTCATCACGGAATCTCGATAGCTCATCGCTTTTGTTGCGGTTTGATTGTCACGCTCGGAAATCCACGCTTCATTATCATGAAGAAAGTTGTGAAATAAATATCTAAATGTATAATAAACCCCTTTTCCCGTTGCAGACACTCTTCCTAATGAACCACTATTCTCAACACTTTTCCCTGTAAAACTACCGACATATTCCCTTCCTGGATGAATACTTTTATATTCTCCCATCATCCAATCCATCTCCCGTGCCCCCGTACCGACATCTGGCGCTGGAATATCCCTTTCTGGACCAATAATCTGACTAAAATATTGGACATATTTCTTACTAATTGTGTGCAGATCTTTGACACCATATTCCCTCGGATTGATAACAACCCCTCCCTTCGCACCTCCAAAGGGAACACCATGCAAGGAACTTTTTAATGTCATTAGTGCTGCAAGTGTAATTGTTTCATCTTCATTGACAAGTTCGTGAAATCGAATTCCACCCTTATAAGGACCCATAATATTATTATGCTGTACACGAAAAGACGGAATGCGGACAACCGTTTCATCTTCTAATGCAACTCGTAAAAATGACTTATGGATATGATTTGGCGTTGATAAAATAGATACTAAAGAGGTAAAAGCTTTATCGCGACTTTTATCTTCGAGCTCTGGTAAAAATGACTCATCTTTTGCTAATGCTTCTAATGACTGTTTCACAATCTCCGCTGTTTGATTACTCATTAATCGTCACCCTTTGCTATATGTTTTACGCCCGGATAAAACCGGGCGCATGAACGAATCAGAGCGCCATTATGGTAGCGTATTAATCCTTCTAGTTCGCTAATTTGAGCTATTCGAATGAATTTTATAATTACCCTCACAAGCTATGTCACTTCATTCGCTTCGCTCATGTCGCAGTTAAGGACAAAAACTCTTCTACATCCTGAATACATAATTGAATCGCATGTTCCCAGAAATCCGGTTGCGTTAAATCGACGTTTAAGTGCTTCATCGCTAATTCTTCAACATTCATTCTTCCTGTATCTCTCAAGAGTGCAATATAATCCTCTTCAAAGGTATCACCCTGTTCTTGAGCATGTGCATAAATACCTAAACTAAATAGATAACCAAATGTATAAGGGAAGTTATAAAAAGGGACTCCTGTAATATGGAAATGCAATTTTGATGACCAAAATGTTGGATCATATTCGGAAAGCGAGTTACAATAGGCTTCTTTTTGAGCTTCAACCATCAGTTCATTTAATCTAGTAACTGAAACCATCCCCGCTTTACGTTCTTCATAAAATTGCTGTTCAAAAATAAAACGGGAGTGAATATTCATAAAGAAAGCAACACTTCGCTGTATTTTATCCTCTAGCAAGCTAATCTTTTCATCTTTATTTTTTGCATTCTTTACTGACGCATCTGCTACGAGCATTTCTGCAAAAGTCGAGGCTGTTTCAGCGACATTCATCGCATACCCTTGATTTAATGCATTCATATCATTCATGACATGCTGATGGTACGCATGGCCTAATTCATGTGCTAAGGTAGCAATATTTGCAGCTGTTCCAGAGTAGGTCATGAAAATACGGGTTTGCTCACTGTCTGGAAAGCTCGTGCAAAAGCCACCTGGGCGTTTCCCATCACGATCTTCCGCTTCGATCCATCTTTTTTCAAAGGCCATTTGTGCAAAGTCAGCCATTTTGGGACTGAATTTTCTAAAATGATTGATGATGAAATGAGCCCCTTCTGTATAACTTAATTTTTCCTCTGTTGATGTTAAGGGGGCTTCAATATCGTAGATACTTAATTTGTCTATTTCGATTATTTCCGCTTTCCGATCGATATACTTTATAAATGTTGGCTTATGATCTGTAATGGCCTTCCACATGACATCTAAGGTCGTTTGTTTCATTCGATTGATTGTCAACGGCTCTTTTAAGATCTCAGTCCAGCCACGGTGTTTGTATTTCTGAATTCTAAAGCCTGCTAAATGATTCAATGTTTGCCCAAATAAGCCACCTTGATCTCGCCAAACTTTATCTAACTGTTCAAACACATGTTTACGCACGGATCGATTGGGATCGTTTAATTTATTGGTGGCTTGCCCGACTGAATAGAAGTTGGTTTCACCATCTTCCTTGATCGCAACATTTATATTCCCTACGATCGCATCATACATTTGCCCCCATCCCTCGTAGCCATCAACAGATAAGTCATTGATAAGCATCTCTTGTTCAATTGGAAGTTTTTCTTTTGCTTCATCACGCGCCTCATTCAAGACATATGCAACTTCTTTTAAATCAGACTGCTTCATCAAGTTATCCCATGATTGGTCATTGATTAATACGCATTTTTCGACCAATTTTGTTACAACACCACTAAGTTCCGCACCTAATCCACTTCGTTCAGCAACTAAAATATTCGCCTGTTCATCTTGCATATCTTGGGCACTTAAACAACTAATAAATGCGGCGGCTTCAGAGAACTGTTTTTTAATTTTTGCATACGCCTCAACTATTTCCACTAATTGTGAATAATTTGTCTCCTGTTTTCCCGGTCTATAATCATCTACTAATGTAGAGAAATGCTCCAATCCAACTTTTATCTCATCCATATATATACGAAATTCATGGGAACGACTGCCGCCAGGGAAAATAACTTCTAAATCCCAAGCTGGATGATACGATTGCTTCATAAAACCTCTCCTCTTTCATAAATTTACAATGGCTTCAGCCTATGTGTATCTCTGTAGTACGATTTCCATTAGTCTCTTTTGTAGTCAACATCTGCGGCGGTATATACATCAATGATCACTTGTCCAGACGTGGAAGAGGCTCGAATTAGTAGGGGCTGATTGTATTTATTTCTAAATACTAAATCAGGCCCCCACCAACTGACAGCCGCATCTTTACCCGGCGGGACATAAGGCACACTGCGACTATGTGAATAGCGTTCAATCATTTCAATTCCGTTCATGTTTACGGCATTGAATAAGGTCGAAGAAACCTGACAGATTCCCCCACCAATATCAGTCGATAACTCTCCCTTTATAATGACTGGGGCGCGCATATATCCCCTTTCCACAGTCCGTTCACCTACAATATCATTAAATGAAAATGTCTCATTTGGAAAAATGATCTGATTATTAATTGCAGCTACGGAGAGTCCAATATTTTTGGCACGGGCCTCATATTCTTCCTGAAAACGAGTCTGGTATGTTGCAATTTTCTTGTCATAAATTTCGGCTAATAATTCACTCGTCACCCGTGGGTATACAGCCCTTTTCGGTATGTCAATTGGCTGTGAATTTCCCTCATAGAAGTATTTGAGTAAAAGTCTTACCATGTCCTCACGACGTAAAGCACTTCCTGGAACCCCCTCGACAATATCTCCTTCTTCATCGATTTTTGCCTGAATGGGTTCTTGAAAGGTCACTTCTTCTAAATGATCTAATAATTGATTCAATCGTTTTTCATTCATAAATAGTGAATGAATATGAGGAAGTCGATAGTCTTCATGGTGAATAATAGCTACCGTCTCATCTTCATTTTTTATCGTTAAATCAGCAAAACCATGATCAATTGACATGAATAATAAGTGCAAATAAACGATCAGCATTCCGATTCCTCCTACTTATACAGTAGTATCGGTTAGAATGCATAAAACATGTGTCAAAAATATTCCTCTCCTAGGAAACAGCAATTGAGTTTGTGGTCCTCAGACCAAATCCACCCGGTAGAATGTGCTCATGCTAGAAACAACAAAAACCAGGATTGACCCTGGTTTTTTGCTTATCTTAAATAAAGAAACATCACTATAATTGTTAAAATAATCGAAATGGCATAGATCCAAAGTTGAATCGGAATATACGTACGAATCGACGTCGCCTCATAATCATGTGAACGCTGCAACTCATCCTCTACCGTATCTCCCGCATCTTCTAACTTCTTCATTTTCCTTTCTTCTTGGCCAAACGCATAGAAAGTTAAAGCCATCGCAATGATAAATAATACAATTAAGAATATAATTAACCACATACTCATTTCAAACTACCCCCTTCTAAAAATACCCACCCCTAGTTTAACCCATTCGTTAACACTATGTCTGTGATGTAAAACATACCTCTATATTAATTATAATACGCATCTTGATGATTTATTAATGTAATGGGAAATATACGGTGTTGCCATATACTCCAGGAAATCATCTTTTAAGACGGTTTCCCAAAGTAGTACTTTTAGATTTCGTCATTTAACGAAAGTCCCTTTTCTCTTCCATACATCGACTGGCAACAACATACGTTAGCAAGGTTGCAGTAAGTAAACATAAGCCATTTAATAGTCCTTTTTTCATCAATGATTCACCCCTCGAATTAATTGTCGTTTATGATCAAAAGCCTTCATTAAAAGGGACGTAATTTCCCTTTTTTAAGAATGAGCTTTGGGCCACCTAATAAAAATAAATATCGATTATCAATCGCTTTTTTCATGAATGTCGCTGTTTTCCCATAGATAATATTCTCATTAAAAACCGTTCCCATGGCATCTTTTTTACCTAAGGATGCAACGGTTCCTTTATCATCAAACACAAACTTCTCAAGTGGTTGGTTCTTTAATAAGGCTTTAAGATTATCTGCCGCTACATCCGCCTCTTGCATCGCTAACTGCGCTGTAGGTGGATATGGACGATCTGTAGCTTCATTCATGACCCATGAACAATCTCCAAGGACAAAGACATTGTCTTTATCTGGCATCCGCAGATCATGATCGACTGCCACTTTTCCTTTCGTCAGTTCAAATCCGGACTTCTCGAGCAATTCATTCCCCGTCACACCACCTGTCCAAATAATCGTCTCTGCTTCTATTTCTTCACCTTCATTCAGGATGATCCGGTCTGCTTTGCACTCCGTTATTTTCGAATCCAATCTAAATTCAACACCACGACTCTCTAATGATTGTTTACCATATTGAATGAGTTGTTCATTAAATCCAGGCATGATCGTTGCTGCTGCCTCTACATTAATAATTCTTACTTTCGAGCGATTCACATCATATTTCTTACATAGTTTTGGTATTCTTTCAACAAGCTCTCCGAGGAATTCAATACCCGTGAAGCCCGCTCCACCAACAATAATGGTTAGATTATCATCGTCTGATTTTACATCACGATTATATTTAGCGAACTGATACTCAATGTGATCACGAATGATTCGACTCGAATCGATATCCTGAATGAAAAAGGCGTTTTCTTCCATACCTGTGATTCCAAATGTATTCGTTTTAAAACCGAGTGAGACAACTAAATAATCATAGGTTAATTCACTATCCTCAAGTACGATTCGCTGGGCATCTGTATCAACTTCAACGACCTGATCATAAATTAATCGTACCCGATTTGGATTGATCACATCACTAATCATAATACGGGCTTGGTTATGGTTAATCGTCCCTGCCGCTACCTCATGTAACCATGTTGTCTGATAATGATAATTATGCTTATTAACAAGGACAATCTCAGCCTCGTCTGTTGATAAATTTTCGGTTAACCGCTTCGCTGTCATCATTCCTGCATACCCTGCACCAAGAATAACAATTTTTGGTTTATTCATATTGGACATCAATTATTCCACCTTCCATTTATATACCTATTCATGCTCATTTTATGGTTATTTAATGAATTTCATAATACCGGTTTAGTGCAACACCGCTACAACATATAGTTTTGTTGATCCGTTCTTAACTACATACTGTATCGATGTTGCCGATTTTGGCAATTATGAAATTCATTCTATTCATAAAACAATTCATTTATACAGGCCGAATCGTTAATTCATTCACATTCACATAGTCTGGTTGTGTAACGGCATAAATAACCGCACGGGCAATATCATCTGTTTGTAATGGCAGTCGCGTATTACCTTGTTTAGCTTCTCTTGTTATTCGATTTCCATTGCGTGACTGAGCCATATCGGTATCGACCATTCCCGGCGAGATATTGGTTACACGTACCCCGGTTCTCGCTAATTCCTTTTCCATTCCCATAGACAAAGCACGAACAGCAAATTTAGTTGCGCTGTATACGGGACTGTTCTTCGTTACTTCTTGTCCAGATACAGAGGACAAGTTAATGATATGTCCACTTTCTCTTGCTATCATTTGTGGTAAAACGGAATGAATCCCATAGAGTACCCCCTTAATATTAACATCGATCATTTGCTCCCATTGCTCGACCTCACCAGAAGTTAATTTTGCTTCAAGCATTAACCCAGCATTGTTCACATAAATATCAATCTTGCCGAATTCACGCTCTGCCTTATTGACCATGGCTTCCACTGATGCAGAACTTGAAACATCGGTTTCCACTGCAATCGCTTTCCCCTTCCCTCTATTATTAATCTTATCTCTGTTTGCTTCTAGCGGTGCTATTCTTCTAGCGGCAAGTACGACATTTGCACCTTCATTTGCTAAGTACTCGGCAATTGTAGCGCCAATCCCACTACTTGCTCCTGTAATGACTGCCGTTTTATCCATTAATTTTGGCAATCGACAATCCCTCCTATTCAGTTACATCATAAGGGCACTTTTCTAATTCTTGTTAGAGCGGACAATAACTACTATCCTTATTGTAAACGATAAACACTCAGGAGATCAAACTCTTTTAGTCTATTAAATAAGGATAGAGTGAATATGTAGGGGGGGAATGAAAGAAAATAAACATCTAAATAATTAAACCGCTTACAAAAATGTGCTATAATCTAATATGGATCGATCATAATAAATATCTTTGAGGAACGATTAAATAAATAGATCTTTTTATTATAAAGGTGGTCATAAAATGGTTGATACTAAAGTACGAATTGTCAATGCATTAGGAAATGATGTGGAACGCAATAGCAAAGAACAAGGTGAGATTATTGTTAAGGGCAGCGGTGTGATGAACCAACAGCAACAAATGAGCTCAGATGGCTGGGTTCATACGGGCGATATTGGAACAATGGATGAATCTGGACACATCAATATGATTAAAATGAATAAGGACATTACCAAACATGACGGTGATCCTGTTTCTTCATTTGAAGTGGAAAGTGTATTATACAAACATCCGGCCGTACGGGAAATTGTTGTCCTTGCCACTCCAGATCAAGAACTCGGAGATATCATTGAAGCTTTTATCGTGTTAAATGAAGGATATCAGCCAACAAAACAGGAGTTACTCGATTTCTCAGCTCAGCAGCTTGCACCGTCTGATCGTCCCAAACAGATTACTTTTCTCGATGAATTACCGAAGACACCAAGCGGGAAAATTCTACGCGTACAACTGAAGCAAAATTATAAATAAGCGATAAAAATAGGCCTAGACAGCAGACCAATTAGCGTCTGGACACCTGTCTAGGCCCTTATTAAAAGACTGTAGATAAAACATAATATTAGGTTTTATTATATTTCATTATAAACGAGGCTGGTTATCACGCAGATCAGGTCATTGGCTGGATAGTAGATAGGCGATATGATAAAAAAATCAACCCGAACTTCATTTACTTTCGAGTTGTACTTTCACTTGATATAAAACGGCGACCACTTTTAAGCCATTCTTTTTTAGCTGAGCTTCTCCTACTTACTTCTTCTAAACGTTCCGATTCAGATGCATCAAATTCTTCAAAATATTGATTGGCAAACTTTAACATCCGATCCCATGAAGGGAAAAAACAAACCTCTGAGACATGTTGGTCAACCTGTCCACCTTCTGTATTCAGACAAATCCCAAAAACTCTCTCCCCGTGCTCTAGCAAGTCAACGACAGCGTTCTGTTGCTCACCAGTTGGAAATAGATCATTAAATTCACCTAAATAATTCGATTCATGATCAATAAATTCAGTAATATCATAACGATGACTACTATAATACATCTTTTTACTAACTGAATCGATCCATAATAATACGCCATGCCCTATGTTAATAGGAAGGTTAATTTTTATTTTTTTCATCATGTCACCTCCTCATAATTAAGAAACAAACGTCTCCCTTTCTCCAGTATACCAATCTTCGGCAAAATACTCTATGGAACAAGCTTAATCAAACCGTACTTTATGACGAATCGAGGCGGGCAACCGCAAAAAAAGAATCTTTATAGAAAAAATACTGTTCAATAATGAGTTCATAGATTACTATTTTCAAAAAAGGATTGACTTCACAAAACAATCCTGTAATAATAGTTTAGATTAGCTTATTAATGAATTTCATTCTTTACGGTTACCTTTAATTCAGTCCTGTGAGACTGGCAAGGTGGAACAGTCGAATGCTCGTATATAAATGGATGTCCTTTTTACATCCGATTTGTATATGTTGAGACACCTTGCCCGTTCATATCAGGCAAGGTGTCTTTTTTGTTTAGTATTTTTTAAACTTATTATAAAAAGGGAGATTATAAAAATGGCACAATATGACGAAATACAAGTTGATGAACGTTTACCATTATTAAAAAGCCTACCACTTAGTTTGCAGCACTTATTCGCCATGTTCGGCTCTACCGTTCTCGTTCCGGTTATCTTTGGCATTAACCCGGCTATCATCTTATTGATGAATGGGGTTGGAACCTTACTTTATATTTTTATAACGAAAGGTAAGATTCCTGCTTATCTTGGTTCTAGTTTTGCTTTTATTTCACCTGTTACCGTTGTTATGGGGAAGTATGCAGGCATAGAAGGATACGGCTTTGTATTAGGTGGATTTCTAGCTGTTGGGGTTGTCCTTTGTATCATCTCCTGGATTGTCAGTGTAGCTGGAACAGATTGGCTTGATGTGATCTTCCCTCCAGCAGCAATGGGAGCAATTATTGCGGTCATTGGACTCGAACTTGTTCCAGTTGCCGCAGAAATGGCTGGTTGGATCGCCCCTGTGGGCGTCGATCCAGAAACATGGACGATCGATCCAACACAAGCAATTGTTGCCTTATTAACGTTAATGATCACCATTATTTGCTGGGTAACATTACGTGGTTTTCTAAAGATTATTCCTATTTTGATCGGTATTGTGTCCGGCTATATAATCGCTTATTTCTTTGGTATTCTCGATTTATCTGCTGTCAGAGAAGCAGCTTGGATATCTTTACCACAATATTATCAGATTAAATTTGATTGGTCAGCTATTTTCATTATCCTGCCTGCTGCCCTCGTGTTAATCCCGGAACATATTGGTCACTTATTCGTAACCGGTAATATTGTTGGAAAAGATTTAACAAAAGATCCTGGACTCGACCGCTCATTAGCTGGAAACGGAATTTCAACGATTTTATCTAGTTTCGTAGGATCTACACCAAATACAACATACGGTGAGAACATCGGTGTTTTAGCGATTACGAGAGTCTACTCCACTTGGATCATCGGTCTTGCAGCGGTGATTGCCATTATTCTATCTTTTGTTGGAAAATTAGCTGCCTTAATTATGTCTATTCCTAGCCCGGTTATGGGTGGAATATCCATGCTCTTATTTGGAATTATTGCGGCAAGTGGTGTCCGCATGCTCGTAGAAGCTAAAGTTGACTATAGTCGCTCCCAAAATCTAATTCTAACTTGTATCGTACTTGTTGTCGGAGTGAGTGGTGCATCGATTGTACTCGGTGAAGTTGAACTGCAAGGGATGGGACTAGCAACAATTGTCGCTATCATCCTCAGTTTATTCTTTAAAGTCCTTGATGTATGTAAGTTATCAAATGAGTAAAAAATACCAAGGGAGATACCCAGATAAGGGGTACCTCCCATTTTTATTGTTGTGCGATCATTTGAACAAGCTGATCCTCTATGTCTGGACCGGCATCCTCATCGATTAAATGATTTAACATAATGGAAAAGATTAATCTCCCCGCGTTTTTTGTATCGACATATCCGGATAATGTACTAACACCAATCAATGTTCCGGTTTTCGCTTGCACAGACAGCCCCTCCATCCGATCGATTAATGTTCCGCCCACTAAGCGTTCCCTATTTCCTGATCTAGGAAGTGAATGAAGAAAGGTAGAAAACCATTTTTTATTTTGAATTTGCGCCAATAAGAAAGTCATTTGATTGGGTGAGATTAAGTTCAAATGCGAAATTCCAGATCCATCCCTGATGATAAGTGAATCAGTCTCAATTCCGATGCCCAACAATTCTTCTTTTACAGCCTCAATCCCTGATTCCCAACTCCCTTGTCCTCTCGTTTTGACTCCCATCTCCTTGAGCAACACTTCTGCATGACCATTATTACTTAATTTCATGAACGGAATAAGCAACTCAGATAGGGGCTGAGACGCAAAGACTATTAATCGTTTCGCTTGCTGAGGTAACCGCCCAGACTTTACCGTTCCCGTCCAGGTTATTCCCTCAGCTTGTAGACAAGTCCGAAATAAATCCAACACATAGTTTGTTGGCTCCCACACAGCAATCCATTCTTTGCTTGGTTTTGCTGCAATTGGGATCGTTCCTTCGATCACGATGATATGCTGCCCATGCTCCCGCTTTATGATCAAATCCTCCTCTATCTCTGCACAAGTCGTTGTCGCTTCTATACAGATTGACATATAATCGGTTTGTGGTGACAGATTAACAATTGGTTGATCCCCTACTTGTCTTCCAGGACGAACTTCAACAATGACCGTTCCAGCATCATAATCTGCATCAGGTGAGACCGTTAATGCCGAAATTTGAGCACCGTAATAAAAATGCTCATCACTCCAGATTAAATCAGGCGATAAACGAGTTTTATCATACCATGTATCATCACCAATGATATCCCCTTGAATGTGTGTGATCCCCATCCCCTTCAGATCGTTACACATCTTTCTAAAATCATCATATTGCAGAGTGGGGTCCCCCTTACCTCTTATATATAAATGACCAACTAATTGACTCGCTACGATCGTTCCATCTGTCCATAATTCCGTTGAAAATCGATGATCTTCTCCTAAAACAGCTAAAGCAGCTGCACCAGTCACAAGCTTCATATTTGATGCGGGCTGTAATCGCTGATCTCCCATTCTTTCATATCTTTTTTCCTGAGTCGTTGCACAGCGAACACTAAGACCTACTAACGCACCTGCTAACTTGGATTCATGCCGTATATAATCATCAATTGCTTGTTTCCAATCCACCTTAATCACCTCTTTTGCATGCTCCATGATCGCCCTCATATGAAAGCGACTTATTTAATCAAATAAGTTCATACTTAAATACCTTTCTCCCGTATCTGGAGCGATACATAAGACCCGCTTCCCTTTGCCTAGTTTTTTAGCTACTTCAAGCGCCGCAAAGATAGCCGCTGCCCCTGATAATCCAATAAAAACGCCTTCTTGCCTAGCTACTTCTTTATACATGGAAACGGCATCTTCATCTTTTATTCGGATAATCTCATCATAGATTTGCTCATTTAAGATGTGCGGAATAAACCCGGGACTTGTGCCTACTAATTTATGATTCCCTGGCTTTCCACCAGATAAGACGGGTGACCCATCAGGTTCAACGACTGCGATTTTTAATTGCGGGATTTTTTCCTTTAACACCTCTCCCGTCCCCGTTATGGTTCCACCTGTTCCTGCTGTTGCAATAAAAGCATCCAATTTGCCATCCATTTGTTCATATATTTCCCATGCCGTTGTATCACGATGAATCGCAGCATTCGCCTCATTTTCAAATTGCTGCGGTATAAAACTATGTGGGATCGATTGCTGCAAATCTTTCGCCTTTTTAATCGCACCAGGCATTTTATCTATACGTGGAGTTAATACAACACGAGCACCATACGCTTGTAATAGATTGATTCGTTCTTTCGTCATATTATCTGGCATGACCAAAATTGCCTCGTACCCCTTGCTTGCGGCAATCATCGCAAGTCCGATCCCTGTATTCCCGCTTGTTGGTTCGATAATGGTATCTCCGGGCGAGATCAATCCCTGTTCTTCAGCCGTTCTGATCATATGGTAGGCAGCCCGATCTTTCACACTTTTACTTGGATTAAACATTTCTAGTTTAACAAAAACATCTGCGTGATCAGACGATACGATTTTATTTAGCTTGATAACGGGGGTGTTTCCAATTAATTCAGTGATGCTATTTACTACTTTCATCAAATAACCCCTCTTTTCCCTAGCTTAGTCATTTTATATTTTAAAGCACTCGATCAATCATTATTTAATGTGAATCATAACAAATTGATGATAGATTAGGCAAATAACCTATTGGCATTAACCATCTATTATGCTACAATACGTCTTATCCATAGTAAACGGATATGCTTAGTCCCAAAGGTAATATTAAAGGAGGTATTCGATTGCATGTCATGCTAAATCAAGTATCCAAAACGTTTTCCAAAGAGAACAACACACCCTTAAACGTGTTCAATGATATCCAGCTTTCCATTCAAGAAGGAGAGTTCATCGCATTATTAGGCCCATCCGGATGTGGGAAATCTACTTTATTATCCATGATAGCGGGGTTGGATCAACCGTCTTCAGGAACTGTTTTAATTGATAAAAAGCAAGTTCAAGGACCAGGAAACGATAAAAGCATGGTTTTTCAGGAGCCCGCGTTGTTTCCATGGCTAACTGTTATCAATAATATTATGTTCCCGCTCCGAAAAAAGCTGAATAAAAAAGAACGCCTCCATCTTGCCCATCATTATTTACAAATGGTCCATCTGAGCAAGTTTTCTGATCATTATCCCCATGAATTATCAGGTGGTATGCAACAACGGGTAGCAATTGCCCGAGCACTTGCTATGGATACAAAATTATTATTAATGGATGAACCTTTCGGGGCACTTGATGAACAAACAAGACTCATCCTCCAAGATGAATTAGAGGATATTTGGCTACGCACACGTAAAACAATCATTTTTGTAACGCATAGTATCCGTGAAGCCATTCGATTATCAGATCGAATTATTCTAATGGGAGCGAGACCCCGTTCCATTATCGCCGATTTCAAGATTGATCTGCCACGACCACGTTTACAAAAGGAGATGGCTGAGATCGAAGAAGAAATATTAAGTCTATTAAAGATCGAAATTAATCAAGTCATGAAAGAGGAGTTAGAACATGTCAACAACCATTAAACGAATCCTATTCTTTACATTCCTCCTACTCATTTGGCAAACGATTGTTTTCCTGGAAATCTGGCCCATAGCTATGATTCCAGCACCCTTATCTGTAGCAAATGAATTATACAGCGGTGTAATGGACATGAGCCTTGTTCTCGATATTTTAGCGAGCTTTCGGCACCTATTCATCGGGCTAGCCATTTCACTAGTCATTGGAACAGGCTTAGGTGTGTTATTAGCTAAAGTAAAAACGCTTGATGAAACAGTAGGTTCGATGATTTTAGCCTTACAAAGTGTTCCGAGTATTGTCTGGGTACCCTTAGCCATTATCTGGTTTGGCTTTGGCGAAACCTCCATTATATTTGTCGTTGTCATCGGAGGTACATTTGTCATGACGATGAATATGCGAATGGGAATTAAAAATGTTCCGCCCCTTTATTTAAAAGCCGCACGTACAATGGGTTCAAATGGAATCGATTTGTTTTTCAATGTCATTATTCCCGCATCAATACCACATGCGATAACCGGTGTAAAACTTTCTTGGGCTTTCAGTTGGCGCGCGTTGATGGCTGCTGAATTATTAAGTACCGGTCCTGGTTTAGGCTATACCCTTGCCTATGCATCTGACTTTAATAATATGAGTCTAGTAATTGGGATCATTATTATCATTGGAACAATTGGAGCGATTGTTGATCAAGTTATTTTTCAACGGATTGAAACGAGTGTATTAAAACGATGGGGATTAGAAACTTCATCATAAATGATCAACTTTTTTATCATATGAAATGGAGGTTAGTTTATTGAAAAGGGCATTTTTATTTATCTTAATTAGTCTATTAACGGTGATCAGTGCATGTAGTGAAAATTCACAATCTGCAACAGATGCAGCGGAAAAGGAAAAAGTCGTGATCGGTTATTTTCCCAACTTAAATCATGCACCAGCAATGGTCGCTAAAGAGAAAGAGTTGTATGAAAAACATCTAGGTGAAGATGTAGAAGTAGAATATCGAACCTTTCCAGATGGTTCCTTGTTCATGACCGCTTTAGCTACGGGTGAAATTCAAGGTGGACTTGTCGGACCCAGTCCAGCGATGAATAACTATCTGTCTGGTGTCGATGTGCAAATCATTGCGGCCTCATCCACTGGTGGAACAGTCATCGTTTCTGGTAAAGACAGTGGAATTGAAACACCAGCAGATATTAAAGACATTACGTTTATATCCCCACATATTGGCTGTACACATGATGTGCAATTTGAAACGTATATGAAAGAAATGGGGGTCACTTCCGACCGTGTCGGCGGATCGATGAAACATGTTACTGGCAAGCCAGCCCAATATGGAACCATGTTTGAGAGTGGATCCATTGATGTTGCTACAGCACCAGAACCATGGGCATCTGTTCTTGAAGCTGAACAGGATGTGAATGTCGTCATCGATACAAATGAAGTATCTTATGGAAAAACTCTTCCAGCAGCAGTATTTGTTACCTCCTCGGACATGGCTGATAAGGAACCAGAACTGATCCAACAATTAATGGATGCCCATAAAGAAGCCATTGACGAAATTAACGAACATCCAGAGGAAGCCATCGATATAACGATTAAAGCGATTGATGAAATTACTGGTCAAAAACTAGATCAGGCGATTATGGAAAAGGCGTGGGAGCGTACTTTTTTCGAATATGAACTCGATGAGGATGTCATTCAAGAATTCGGTGACTCCTCCCATGATTTGGAGTTTTATAAGGAAAAGCCTGATTTCACTGATTTTGTTGACTTGCGTTTTATTGAGTAAATGTACATGATTTCCTTACATCACACGGTCGCTTCTTGGCCGTGTGATTTTTATAAGCGCTTATTTTCATTCCGTCGAAATTCCTACTTATCTTCTGTTATGCTAGAGAGAAGCATAGCTATATAAAGGGACCATTTGTTGGAACGGGAGAAAAACAGATTGGTTTCCTTAACAGAATCCTTTAATTTGAAAGGTGTGGTTGAACTGAGAAAATTAAATATACTTGTCATGGGTGGAGATGCTCGCTATATTGATGTGATTCGTCAATTATCAAAGCATGATATGATGGTTTATATTGTCGGCTTTAATCAATTGGAATGGGAAGAACCTCATATCATTCCATTATCATTCAAAAATGTTGTTTTTTCGAATATGGATGCCATCCTCTTGCCAGTCGCTGGAGTGAATGAATCCGGCACCGTTTCAACTGTATACTCTGATGATGAGAAGATCTTTTTATCAGAGGCGATGATCGCAAAAACCCCTCGTCATTGCCAAATATACACCGGGTTATCGAATGCCTTTTTAGATCAGATCGCCCATTCGCAAAACAGAAACGTCATTCCCCTCTTCGCTCGTGATGATATTGCGATTCTGAATTCCGTACCTACTGCAGAAGGTGCTTTACAAATTGCGATGGAACATACAAACTTCACCATTCATCGTTCAAATATAATCATACTCGGATTTGGCAGAGTTGGCATAACCGTTGCTCGTCTTTTTTCAGCCGTTGGTGCCCAAGTAACTGTTGCGGTAAGGAACCCTGCTGACCAGGCTCGAATTTCGGAAATGGGACTCACTTCTGCTTCAATTCATCAATTGAGCAAAGAAATGAAGGATAAGGATATTTGCATCAATACGATTCCACACGAGGTGTTGAATTCTCATGTTCTCAAACATGTAGCTAAAACAACATTAATTATCGACCTTGCTTCTGCACCTGGTGGAACGAATTTCGATTTTGCGGAATCAAAAGGAATTCAAGCAATTCACGCTTTAGGATTACCTGGAAAAGTCGCACCGCAATCTGCCGGATCTATTATTGCCCATGTGCTCACTACATTACTCCAAGTTAATGAAACAAAGGATTACTAAATGGATAGAAAATTGCTTACGTTAAACAGGAATATAAAAGACCTTCATGACACACCAAAGCTTTTCGAATCTTTTCTCCCACCATTCATGCTATAATAATATCATTCGTAACTCACTATGAATGAATTTCATAATTACCGTAACAAGCTATATCACTTCAATATGTAGTTGTATAGCTATACATAGGGATTATGAAATTCATTAACTATAGTAGCTAATATAGGAGGTTCATGATGGATAAGTTTTTAACGTATAAACGAATGACAGTTCTTGTTATGACAATGTTACTCGCTGTTTTCCTTGTAGGATGTGGCGCACAACCCGAAGAAGATGAGGAAACAAAATCAGGAGAACAAGTGACAAGCGAGGCGTCAGATGATCAAAAGGTCTATGATGGAGATAACCCAGTTGTCACCATTACGATGGAAAATGATGATGAAATCGTGATTGAACTCTATCCTACGATTGCACCGAATACCGTTGATAATTTTATTTCATTAATTGATCAAGAGTTTTATGACGGTCTCATCTTTCACCGGGTCATCCAAGACTTTATGATCCAAGGTGGCGATCCGGATGGCAATGGTACGGGTGGTCCAGGCTATGCGATAAAAGGTGAATTCAGCTCCAATGAATTTGAAAACAGCTTAAGTCATAACCGCGGCGTTCTTGCGATGGCCCGTTCAGGCGATCCTGATTCTGCCGGTTCTCAGTTCTTTATTGTTGTTGAAAACGCTGAACATCTTGACGGTGATTATGCTTCCTTTGGCGAAGTAACAGACGGTATGGATGTCGTTGATGAAATCGCTTCTGTAGATGTTTCCACAAAAAAGGGATCTGAAGATAAACCGTTGGAAGATCAAAAAATAAAAACGATACGTGTAGATACGAAAGATTATGACGCAGAAGAGCCTAAGATCCAATAATTCATATATAATCTAATGAATTTCATAATACGTATTTATCGCTACCCCAATTCGTCATGTAGTTTTGTTGGAGCCTTCATAACTACATATCGTATTGGAATAGACGATTTGGTAATTATGACATACATTCAATCGTTTATTTTTTAACATCTATAATGACCTGAACTTCACGGAGCTCAAATCATTATAGATGTTTTTCATTTTGGCAGGCTTACCTCAATTTACTTCAAATACACGTTCAACTTCTGCCTTTAGCAAGAGATACAATGGGAATTCAGGTACTTTTTCTCCTAATATTGCAACGATCTGTTGATAATACCATGCTTGCTGATCCCTTCCTCGGTTGAATCGTTCCCAGACAACCTCCCCATAACTGCTAAGCTCATTCACTGTCGTTCTTATATTATGAAGTTTATCAGCACACATGACCATACATACATCAACAGAGGCCTCCCGACGTAAGTAATCGATTGTATACTCTTTTCTATCTTCCCATGATAGCGACTTATCAGGTTCGGAACATCCTAAGACAATCTCAGTAATCTGTTCACCAAAAATCTTCTCTAACTCCTCCGCTGTTACCGATGTATCCTCAATGGTGTCGTGTAAGTAGCCACCTATAATCACTTCGATTGATGCTCCCACTCCGATCAGCAGTGTTCCGACTGTAAAAGGGTGACTAATATAAGGGAGTTCCCCACTTTTTCGATATTGATTCTGGTGGGCAATCGTTGCAAATTCAATCGCCTCAGTCAAGCGATCAACCGTTTGGATATCCATGTTCTTTCCCCTCCTTTACATACAATCTAAAAAGCCCCGAGTCTGGGGCTTCTATTCAATGTTATTTTCATCATACAAATTTCCTACGATTCCTACCATCATATTACGTCATTTACG
The DNA here is from genome assembly GCA_035302925.1 of Virgibacillus sp. GTDB lineage: Bacteria > Bacillota > Bacilli > Bacillales > Amphibacillaceae > CALAMD01. The sequence continues at coordinate 43,594 of DATGSG010000109.1, forward strand.
AAGCGAATCAAGCGTTCCTGTCCTACACTCCTGATTTGACTATTCGCAAATTACGATCAACGAATATTATTGGATCGATCGTCTAATTTGTTTCGTGTAGAAGGATCGAACGACAAGGAAATAACTACATTGGATCACGAGGAAACTACCAAGAACATAAGCTGATTCTTGAAATAACGAATAATTAAACATATGCGATAACGCGGTTAAGGCGACAGCACCATGAATAAGCGCTACACAAATTGGCGCGAAAAACAAAATCGCCGTCTGTCGATTAATCACCTTGCTTAACTCCCGATCGGTCAGTCCCATTTTAGCAATGGAGCTAAACTTTTGTTTATCATCATCTAAATCCATATAAAGTCTAAAATAGAGAAAGCTTCCTGCTGATACAAAGAAGACAATGCCAATAAATAACCCGACAAACATAATCGGTCCATACCCTTTCTTAATTTCATAAATAGTATAGTCGACCGGATAAAGTGCATACCCCTCAATCTCGTCCTCTAATATTTCACTGGCCGCAATCAACTGATCTGATTGTCCAGGATCTGCTTGCCATGCATAATACGTTACTTCTTCGGTCGCTTTTGGTAATTGTTCATAATGTGAATCACTTACAATATAAAAAGCTTGAAATTCAGGTAATACATTCGGTTCCAGGCTTTCGCTTGGTTTCAAAACCGTTCCATCATCAAGTGTGAGAGGTTGATCAATCAGATCTTCCGGATTCTCTACCGCCATCATATTTGTCGTGTTAGCGCCGACGACAATCGTTTGTTCACCTTCCAGTTGAATGGTTTCACGATCAAGCAGTTCCGCAAATCGGTTATAGTCGGATTCATTCGTAATCATTACGGTGGAATCTTGATCTGAACTTGCATAATACTGTAGATCGATTCCTTCTTTATGATACGTAATATTATGTTCATCTAAACGTTGATCAACTTGCTTCACTTGGGTGGCTACAAAATCTTCGGTCTCATCCTTATAATCGCTATATAGCAGACTATACGGCGCCCCCTCCTTGATTCCTCCTGTAATAAAAGCTTGGAAGCCAATTAATGTGCCAATCGCACTAAAAGCTACCGTCGATATAATCGCCACCATGAAAAAAGTCCTTGCATTATCTTTCATGCGAAATGCTAAATCTGATAGAAGAATCATATTCGTCTTCTTCCAAAAAAAGCGTTTATTTGATCGTAGTTTTCCAATTAAATAAACACTGAATTGCGTAAATAGCAGATAGGTCCCGATAATAACGACAATGACAACAGGGATCATGACCATAAATACGGCCATTCCCTTCGCATATAAAGCCGTAAAATAACCGCCACCCAATAAGAGAATCCCTAGAATTGTTAATGGAGTGGACGCTTTTGGCTCTCCTTTTGATTGCTGTTTCCCTTTAATTAATTCAATCAATTTATTCGTCCGCAGAATAAACGTGACCAATACTGAAATAAAGAGAAACAAGATAAGAAAAGATAAGAATGTCGCAATGATAGCCATTACTGGGAAATAGAAGCTCAACTCATCATCCATAATGAGCACATTCTCCGCTACTAAAAGGATCCCTTTCGAAAAAACCAACCCTAAAAAGATTCCACTAATTGTTGCGGCCAGCCCGATCAACATATTTTCTAAGAAAACCATGAACCGAATTTGTCTCGTCGACATTCCTTGTATCATTAATAAGCCAAATTCTCTTTTACGTGATTGTAAAAACGAACTCATGGAATACATGATAAAAAAGAATGAAAACAGATAAATAATTCCTCCAGCAACCCCTAATCCTAAAACGACCTTTTCATTCATATCACCTCCCGTTAATGTCGGGTGAAAGGCAAAGTTAGCAAACGTAAAAAATACCATTACCGTAAATAAACTGCTGAGAAAATAGGCGGCATATAATCTCTTATTTCGAGCTACATTATTAAACGCGAATTGACGAAAGGTCATTGCCGTTCCCTCCCATTAAGGAAAGTGTATCAATGATCTTTTGGAAAAAGGCCTGGCGACTTTCACCACGATGGATTTCGGAATGGAATTTCCCATCATGAATAAATACTACTCGCTCACAATAGCTTGCAGCCTGTGGATCATGTGTCACAAGCATCATTGTCGCTTGTTCTTGCTTATTGATGGAATCCAACATTTCCATTACATCTTTAGATGCTTTTGAATCTAGATTACCTGTTGGTTCATCTGCTAATAACAATGAAGGTGTATGGATCATCGCGCGGGCAATAGCTGCTCGTTGTGCTTGACCACCAGATATTTCATATGTTCGCTTCTCCATAATATCTAAGATCCCTAACTTCTCCGCAATAGCATGCGCCTTTTCTTTCATTTCTTTAACTTTCTTTCCATCCAATGTTAGCGGAAGAACAATATTCTCCTCAACGGTAAGTGTATGAAGTAGATTAAAATCCTGAAAGACAAATCCTAACTCACGACGACGAAACTTAGCTAAATCATGTTTAGATAAATCATGTGGATTTCTTCCCTCGATTAAAATTTCGCCTGTCGTCGGTTCATCAATTGTCGCAATCATATTAAGTAACGTCGTTTTACCACTACCTGACGGCCCCATAATTCCCACAAATTCACCGCTCGAAATTTCTAAATCAATATCTGTTAAGGCATGATAGGCTATTTTTCCATCATATATCTTGCTAACTTTATTTACTGTCAACATTTCCAAAACCCCTTTCGCTACACAAGTAATTTCTAATGCTAGTATATAATACTTTCACGTAGCGAACGATCGATCTTCCTTTCATCTACCTTACATTTTTGTAAGGTTGAAGATCATATTTAGTTTTCGGCTATTTTAATGAATTTCATAATACCGGTTTAGTGCAACACCGGTACAACATATAGTTGCGTTGAACCGTTCTTAACTACATACTGCATCGATGTTGCTGGTTTTGGCAATTATGAAATTCATTCATGAAATGTTCACCAGGAATGCTACGAAAAAAGCAGTATGAATACATTTATCCTTCACCCACACAAGGAACAAGTGTTCTGTATATAGTTAAAAAATATGAGGGCACTGAAGCCCTCTTTTTTTACGAACCATTAATTACATTATAAAAATTTACTTACTACATACTGTGTACTTGTCAACACGACCTGTTCATCAGCTAGGCTTTTCAAGAAACTGTAATTGGTAGCATGTCCAATCATAATAATTGCGAAAAAGATAACGACCGTTAAGCCTACTGTTGACCACAGTAAAATATCTAATATTTTATTCATTTTGATCACCTCACCCTAATTATTATAGGTAAAGGCCATAAAAAATACAAACGTTTCGCTTTTTTAGAC
>DATGSG010000110.1:0-2463 GCA_035302925.1 Virgibacillus sp.
TATTTAATGACCATGAAAAAACGCTCGAACTATCGAATCAAGCAAGTGAAGTTAAACTGAAAATTGAACAGTTATTGGAAAAGTGGACTGCGCTCCATTAATAGGAGCAAATGGCAGATTCATCCCATGAAAAAACACTACGCGTCCGCATGGGTAGTGTTTTTTCATCTATGTAAATGAATTTCATAATTACCAAAATCAGCAACACCGATACAATATGTAGTTAAGAACGGATCAACGAAACTATATGTTGTAGCGATGTTGCACTAAACCGGTATTATGAAATTCATTAATAATAAATAGAAATTGTTAGTTGATATAAAAACATCGGGAATCCATTTGTAAGGAGGAGTTTATCATGAATTTTCCATTATTATTACCACAGTTTTTAACAAGGGCTACGAAGTTATATGGTGATAAGACTGCTGTTATCAAGGATGATGGCTATTTTACATATAAGGAATTTCAGACAAGAGTGAATCAACTTTCCCATAGTTTAAAGGATCACGGGGTGAAAAAAGGGGATCGAGTCGCATTTTTATCGGCGAATACGTCTGAAATGTTGGAAGGGTTTTATGGTGTCTTGCAACTTGGTGCTGTATTTGTTCCCATGAATACGCGATTAGAGCCAGAAGATTATGTTTATATTTTAAATCATAGTGAATCCATGGTGCTTTATATAGATAAAACTTTCAGTGATGCTATTTTACCGGTAAAAGATAAGTTAATGACAGTGGAAACAATTATTTCCAATGAACAATTTGATAAAGACGGAGTTATTTTATATGAAGATATGTTAGCTTCTCAACCAGAGGATGACATCGACTATTACCATATTGATGAAAACGACCTAGCGACATTGTTATATACAAGTGGAACAACGGGTGATCCTAAGGGAGTCATGTTGACACATCGGAATAATTACCTTCATGCGATGAGCAGTATGCATCATTTACAAGTATCAGACAAAGATGTGTTATTGCATGTTTTACCAATGTTTCATGTGAACGGGTGGGGGTCACCATTTAATTATACAGCAAATGGTGCCACCCATGTTTGTTTGGATAAAGTCAGACCAAGGCAGATTTTTGATAAGATTGAGAAGCACGGTGTGACCGTGATGCATATGGCACCAACCGTGTTAAGTAGTTTATTAGAATATGCTAAAGAAAACCAAGTGCCAAAGACAAAGCATGGACTTCGCATTTTTGTTGCGGGTGCTGCACCTCCATTGGCATTTATTAAACGAGTCGAAGAGGAACTGAATTGGACATTTATCCAGGTCTATGGCATGACGGAAACGACGCCGCTTATTACCACATCAGATGTTCGTGTCACACAGCAACAGCTTCCATATGAAGAACAACTTTCTTTAAAAGAGAAAACAGGCTATGAATTAATAGGCTCGGAAGTAAAGGTCGTGCTTGAAAACGGGGAAGAAGTGAGACATGATGGAAAATCAGTTGGGGAAATCATCGTTAGAGGTGTTGGCGTGATGAAAGGATACTGGAAGAACCCTGCTGCTACGAATGAAACGATTCGCAATGGCTGGCTTCATACAGGGGATTTAGCAGTCGTATATCCTGATCAAAACATATCCATTGTGGATCGGAAAAAAGATATTATTATTAGTGGTGGTGAGAACATTTCTTCCTTAGAAGTGGAGAGTATTTTGTATGATCATCCAGCTGTACAAGAAGTTGCCATTGTCGCTATGACACACGAGAAGTGGGGAGAAGTACCTCTTGCCGTCATCGTAAAACGTGAAAATCATTCCCATATCCAGGCACATGATCTTATCGACTATGCTCGTTCGAAACTAGCTAAATTTAAAGCGCCACGTTATGTAGAATTTGTAGATGAGCTACCTAAGAATGGTAGTGGAAAAGTATTGAAACATCATTTACGAAAGATCGTTAATCAGAAATAAAACATGTGTTTACGGAAGATATGGAGCTTTAAAAAGAGATGATTTGTAATGGGCAGTCACAGTTAAATGCCATTGTCCCCCTTCACTGCTATGAAAAGGTGCTTTATTAGGAACGATTAAAAGGCAGCCTCATGCTTATCAGGAAGGGGATATTGGCGACCCTACTTTTCCGTCTGCTTCGCTTATTTATTATCCTACGAATGATGACTGTGTCAGTTATTTGATCCACACCCCCCAAAAAAAACCGGATACCGTTTTAAACGAGTGGATATAGCTAACTTCCTATAATTATTATTTGAAAATACTTGTTGTACTTTTACAAAAAATGGGTATAATCAAATGTAATAGTTCTTATATACAAAAATAATAATAGATTAATGAATTTCATAATACCGATTTAGTGCCACATCGATACAACATATAGTTTCGTTAAACCGTTCTTAACTACATACTGTATCGATATTGCTGATTTTGGCAATTATGCAATTCATTCAGATAAACTATAATAAAGATGAGGTACAGCCTGGATCATT
>DATGSG010000111.1:0-27927 GCA_035302925.1 Virgibacillus sp.
TTGATGAACGGTGTCTGCCAATGGTCCTTTATAAGCAACACGTCCCTCAATTCCTTCGGGGACTAGTTTATTTGTTTCCTCTGAATCTTGAAAATAACGATCTTTCGAACCTGCTTTCATTGCCCCGACAGAACCCATTCCCCGATAGACTTTATATTGTCTACCTTGGAAAACCTCTGATTCACCTGGGCTTTCTAACACACCTGCAAACATACTACCAATCATGACGGCATGTGCGCCGGCTGCTAATGCTTTCACAATATCGCCGGAATACTTGATCCCACCATCGGCAATAACAGGTATATCATATTTTTGTGCCATCACTGCACAATCGTGAATTGCGGTTATCTGTGGTACACCAACTCCAGCAACAACTCGTGTTGTACAAATTGAACCTGGTCCAATCCCTACTTTAACCATGGATACACCAGCTTCAATTAATGCCTTTGTTGCTTCGGCTGTAGCTACATTTCCCGCAATAATATCCAAATTTGGATACATGTCACGAACGTGTTTCACTTGCTCAAGTACACCTTTTGAATGTCCATGTGCCGTATCAATCACAATCACATCGACACTTGCGTCGACAAGCTTCTCAATTCGTTGCAATGCATCACCTGTTACGCCAACAGCAGCACCAACAATTAATCTACCTTGAATGTCTTTCGCAGCTTGAGGATATTCGATTACTTTTTCAATATCTTTAATCGTAATGAGCCCTCTTAATATATTACTTTCATCAACTAATGGTAATTTTTCAATTTTATGTTTTTGTAGGACCTTTTTTGCATCCTCTAAGGTTGTAGCTACCGGTGCCGTAACGAGGTTTTTACTCGTCATTACCTCCGATACTAGAATGGAGTAATCTTCAATAAATCGTAAATCACGATTCGTCAAAATACCAACGAGTTTCTTATCCTCAATGTTATTTACGATCGGAACACCTGAAATTCTAAATTTCGCCATTAAATGTTCGGCATCATAAACTTGATGTTCTGGTGTCAAGAAGAATGGGTTTGTAATAACGCCACTCTCGGAGCGTTTCACACGATCCACTTGCTCTGCTTGATCATCAATAGACATATTCTTATGGATAACCCCAAATCCGCCTTGTCTAGCCATAGAAATTGCCATGTCAGCTTCGGTTACGGTATCCATACCCGCACTAATAAAAGGGGCCTTTAACTCTAACTTTGTTGATAATTTTGTACTTAGCTTAACATCTCGTGGCAGAATCTCAGACATCGCAGGCAATAATAAAACATCATCAAAAGTTAATCCTTCTCTTTCGAATTTATCTGTACGCATTCCCATCCTCCTCAAATTATAAACCGGTTCATCTATGATCACTTTGATTATAATTAAATTCTGTGGATAAACTAAACACATAATTCTATTGTTCTTTACAATACGTTATCCATTCATATTTTTCAACTAGAGAGCAATGAGAATAATAATTCTAAATGTTCTTATTATAAGGGGGAATGATTTATGCTCATTACTGATATCAACTCATTTTACACCTATCTACAATCCCAAAAGACCGCCCAGCAATTCTTATACCAATCCTACCAAAATATGGAGGGGATTAATCCCGAAATAAAGAGTTATGAAAACTGCAATGCCTTTATCTACTTTTTAAAACATGGTATCCAGTTTTATACGGCGGGTAATAAAGCGGACCATACGCTTAAACCACTTTTACTTTTCTATGGAATGACTCATTTATTGAAAGCTTCATTAGTAGCGAATCGACCAAATTACCCAGAAAATACAAAAGTATTAGCCCATGGTGTCTCTTCTAGAAAAAGAAAAAAGAAACAGTATGTTTTTATGAATGATGAAGTTAAAGTGCAACACTTTGGTCTGTTTCCTTATTTTTCTGAACATCTATATGGATTTAAAAGACCCTTATTAGATAAATTTAATATGGAGTTTCTGTTAGGACTTATTCCGGAGATGACCCCGTTATTTACGTTTAATGGACAAAAAAAACTACATAGAGTCGGTACAACCGGTGATCAGACATTGCGATTTCCCTATCCTTTACTCGATCAATATCATTTAACAAAAAGGGCCTTTTTGTCACGCATCACACCGTACCTTCCGCGGATTGTGAATACAAACAGTGATCAAACAAATATTATTGTTCAATTATCAAGCCCACTAACAAAGCCAATAGGTCCTTTTTTCATCCACTTAGTAAATCAAAGTATTTATTTTCCTCGTACCCGTGAGCAATATTTGCCCATTTCAGAGGTGATGGTTCATTACTTATTATTGTATAATCTAAGTATGCTATCTCGGTATGAAACAGAATGGTGGGGGGATCTACTTATGACGATGCCAGAAATCGATTACCCATTTATTGTCCATTTCTTAAATGAGACGGCGAATAAGATACCGACCTTACTTGGCTATGATCTCTATCTTCTGCACCAAGCCTATTCGAAAAAATAGGGTGACTTCATAGGATATCCATATCACTCCCTATAAAGCCACCCTGATTTGTTTACTTACTCATCTTCCTCATTGATTGACTCTTCTTCTTTTTCTTCCGCTTTTTCTACTCCTGTTGCTTCGTCCTCAACGATTTCACCCTCAGCCAATTCCATTTCCTCTTCCATATCTTCTACGGAAATTTTGGCGACTGTAGCTACTTCCTCTTCATTTTGTAAACGAATTAAACGAACACCTTGCGTATTACGTCCCGTTTGGGCGATACTCTCTACTGGAATTCGGATAAGCACACCACCAACAGTAATGAGCATAATATCTTCATCACCTGTTACGGCTTTTACAGCCGACACATGCCCTGTATCCTCTGTTAACTTACAAGTAAAGATTCCTTTACCACCACGATTTGTAACCCGATACTGGTCTTCAGGAGTTCGCTTTCCAACTCCCTTATTCGTGACATGCAAGACTTGTAATCCTTTATCTAGAATTTCCATCGAGACAACTTCATCATCTTCTCGTAATGAAATCCCTCGGACACCTGCTGCCGTACGTCCCATTGAACGTACTTGATCTTCTTCAAAACGGATCAGATGGCCTTGTTTTGTACCAATCATAATATGTTTATTACCGTCTGTTAATCGTACAGAGATTAATTCATCTTCTTCACGTAGGCCAACCGCAATCAACCCACCTTTACGAATATTCGCAAACTGTGACAATGTTGAGCGCTTTGAAATTCCATGTTTTGTCGTAAAGAATAGGAACCAATCATCTACAAATTCATCAACCGTAATAACGGCATTTACCCATTCATCTTGTTCAATTTGTAATAAATTAATGATGGGAATTCCTTTTGCAGTTCGTCCATATTCGGGAATTTCAAATCCACGGCTTCGATAAACCTTTCCTTTATTCGTGAAGAACAGAACAGTAGAGTGTGTCGATGTTGACACTAGATGTTCAACAAAATCATCCTCATGTGTCCCCATACCTTGAATTCCTCGCCCACCACGATTTTGTGTTCGATACGTAGATGATGGAAGACGCTTAATATATCCTTGGTGTGTTAGAGTAATCACAATGTTTTCCTCAGGAATTAAGTCTTCATCCTCAAAGAAATCAGCCCCACCAACAACAATTTCTGTACGGCGTTCATCATTAAATCGTTCTTTAATTTCAAGTAATTCTTCACGTATGATTTCTAATACCTTTTCCTCATCCGCTAAAATCGACTTCAATTCTGTGATTAATTCAATAAGACCATTATACTCATCTTCAATTTTCCCACGTTCTAAACCAGTCAAACGCTGTAAGCGCATATCCAATATCGCTTGAGCTTGTTTCTCTGTTAATGAAAAACGCTCCATTAAACCTTCTCTAGCAATTTCCGCTGTTTTTGAATTTCGAATTAACGAAATTACTTCATCAAGGTGATCCAGCGCAATCCGAAGACCTTCTAGAATATGTGCACGTGCTTCTGCTCTCCGCAATTCAAATAATGTACGACGCTCAATAATAACCTTTTGATGTTCTAAGTAATGTTCTAAGGTTTCTTTAATAGTTAATACTTTTGGTTGACCATCGACTAAGGCCAACATATTAACTCCAAACGTAGTTTGCATAGCCGTATACTTATATAAATTATTTAATACGACATCCGCATTCATATCACGGCGTACTTCCATGACAATCCGCATTCCATTTCGATCAGACTCATCATTTAAATCTGTAATTCCTTCAATTCGCTTTTCCCGAACGTGTTCGGCAATCTTTTCGATTAATTTAGCTTTATTTACTTGGTATGGTAGTTCGGTCACAATAATTGTTGATGTGCCATTTTTATTTTCCTTCACATCCAACACTGCCCGAATGGTTATGGATCCACGACCCGTCTGATACGCTTTACGAATCCCACTTTTCCCTAGTATTTTCCCCGCGGTAGGGAAATCGGGACCATGAATATAATCTTCCATTAATTCATCGATCGTAATATCGGGATCTTTCGTAATCGCTAAGACCGCATCAATGGTCTCCCCTAAGTTATGTGGCGGAATATTTGTGGCCATTCCTACTGCTATACCTGAAGATCCATTTACAAGTAAGTTTGGATAACGTGCTGGAAATACAGCAGGTTCCTTCTCAGCACCATCATAGTTATCAATATAATCAACCGTATCTTTATTAATGTCTCTTAATAATTCCATTGAAAGCTTTGACATTTTTGCTTCTGTATAACGCATGGCAGCTGCGGAATCTCCATCGACAGACCCGAAGTTTCCATGACCATCAACAAGTAAATAGCGATGGCTGAAGGTTTGTGCCATTCGAACCATTGCTTCATAGACAGCGGAATCACCATGTGGGTGATATTTACCAATTACTTCACCCACAATACGAGCGGATTTTTTATAAGCTTTATCCGAATGCATCCCTAAATCGTGCATGGCAAATAAGATTCTTCTATGAACAGGCTTTAAACCATCACGTACATCTGGTAAAGCACGTGACACAATAACACTCATTGCATAATCTAGAAAAGATGTTTGCATCTCTTCTCTAATATTAATTTTTTCTACATTCGAACGTTCTTCTTCCATTATAAAAATACCTCCCATCATCCAGAAAGCTGTATTACACGCCTTCTAAAAAGCAAAAAAACCAACATAATTAACTTCAAGTTTAGTATCTCTTACATTTGCCAATCATTATGAATAGAACGCTTTTCACTCTATTTATACATCTAGATTTTGTACATATTGAGCATTATCCTCAATAAACTTCCTTCTTGGTTCCACCTTATCTCCCATTAATATATTAAATATTTCATCCGCTTCAATCGCATCCGTCAATTTTACTTGTAGGAATGTGCGAGAATCTGGATTCATCGTTGTTTCCCATAATTGTTCAGCATTCATTTCACCAAGTCCTTTATAACGTTGTAAGCCTGGTTTCGGACTTGCCGGAAGCTTTGCTAAGATCTCTTCCAATCCACTATCTGTATAAGCATAATGTGCTGCTCGACCTTGTTGAATCTTAAACAAAGGCGGCTGCGCAATATAAACATAGCCATGTTCAAGTAATGGTTTCATATAGCGGTAAAAAAACGTTAGTAATAATGTTCGAATATGAGCACCATCAACGTCCGCATCAGTCATAATAACAACTTTGTGATAGCGGGCTTTTGAAATATCAAATTCTTCACCAATTCCAGTCCCTAATGCTGTAATCATCATTCTTACTTCAGCATTATTTAAAATTCGATCCAAACGTGCCTTTTCTACGTTCAGGATCTTTCCACGTAATGGCAAAATTGCCTGAAAGTGCCGATCTCTACCTTGCTTGGCTGACCCGCCAGCAGAGTCACCCTCAACGATATATAGTTCACTAATACTAGGGTCTTTCGACGAACAATCCGATAATTTACCAGGTAAATTCGAGATTTCCAAGGCACTTTTTCGTCGGGTTAATTCACGAGCTTGCCTCGCTGCAAGACGTGCTCTCGAGGCCATAAGTCCTTTTTCGACAACGGCCTTACCAACAGTCGGGTTCTCAAGTAGAAATTTAGAAAACTCTGTACTAAAGATGGAATCTGTTACAGTACGTACATCACTATTCCCTAATTTCGTTTTCGTTTGTCCCTCAAATTGTGGATCTGTATGCTTAATCGACACAATGGCTGTCATACCTTCACGAACATCATCACCAGTTAAGTTAGCATCATCTTCGGCAAAAAGATTACTTCTTCTAGCATAATCATTTATAACTCGTGTAAGTGCTGTTCTGAATCCAAATTCGTGTGTACCACCTTCATACGTATGAATATTGTTGGCAAATGAATATAAATTGCTTGCATACCCATCATTGTATTGAATGGCAACTTCAACAGCAATATCATCTTCTTCACCTTCAGCATAAATCGTGTCATGTAAGACATCTTTCGTACGGTTCATATATTCAACATAAGAGCGAATACCACCCTCATAATAAAATGTTCTTGGTTCACTGTCGTCCCGTTTATCCTCTAATGATATCGTTAATTTTTTATTTAGAAACGCTAGTTCACGTAAACGGTGGACTAATACATCAGCATCGAATTCTATTGTTTCAGTAAAGATCTCTGGGTCTGGTTTAAAGGTTGTAATCGTTCCGGTAATATCTGTATCACCTATTATCTCGATATTTCCTTGGACAACCCCACCTTTAAACGCTAGGTAATGCACCTTTCCATCCCGATGAACAAACACTTCTAAACTACTTGATAATGCGTTCACTACAGCAGCACCTACACCATGTAGTCCACCAGATACTTTATAACCACCTCCACCAAACTTACCTCCCGCATGAAGAACGGTCATAATGACTTCGAGTGCTGTTTTTCCAGTATCCTCATGAATATCAATTGGGATTCCACGTCCATTATCCTTAACTGTCAGACTATTGTCTTTTTCGATGATCACTTCGATAAGATCACAATGGCCAGCTAATGCCTCATCAATACTATTGTCAGTAATCTCCCAAACCAGATGGTGTAAACCCTTTTCACTCGTTGAACCAATGTACATACTCGGTCTTTTCCTTACAGCATCAAGTCCTTCAAGGATTTGAATTTGTTCTGCATCATAGGTTTCTTTATTATCGATTATTTCTTCATTTGACATATCATCACCTACATCCTTTTTATATACTTACGGCTTTATTTTCATGTTGTACTTTTCAGCCTTCTTAACCATTGAATAACTGCTTGAACGTTTTTTTAATGTAATGACCGATAAGGTACTATAATAAATCTTTTCCCTTGTCAGCACGATTGATTTCGAATCTTGTAAAGGACCAATCACCTTGTTTTCTTTTGTTCCATTATCAATCATTTCTTCCATAATTGATGAGGACTTTAGTGTGTTGTGATCGACAATCGAAATAATGTCTCTTGAACGGATAATATTATTATTTCCAATATGTATAAACACCAGATCCCCCCGTTCTAGATTTGAATTTCACCATTATTTACCCGGAAAATATCAGCCTTCTCTAATGTTTCGTGGTGAAGACCTTCTACACTTGTTGTAGATACAAATGTTTGAACTTTCCCTTGAATCGTACTTAAGAGATGTGACTGCCGATAATCGTCTAATTCACTCAGCACATCATCAAGAAGCAAGATAGGGTACTCACCAACTTCACTTTTAATTAAATCAATTTCAGCCAACTTGACTGATAAAGCAGTTGTACGTTGTTGTCCTTGTGACCCATAGGTTTTAACATCTTTATTATTTATATAAAAAGCAAGATCATCTCGGTGAGGCCCAACGAGTGTTGTGCCCCGGTCAATTTCATTCTGTTGAATTTCATAAAACTTCTCCAGATAGATCTTCTCTATTTTCCCCTTATTTGCCCCTTCTGATACGTGAACGGTTGGTATATATTTAATCTCCAACTCTTCCAACTGTCGACTAATTTGACGATGGATTGGGGTAGCCCAGCCTCGCAGCAATTCTAAAAACTCAAAACGCTTCTCTAATAAGATTGATGCGTGTTCAACTAATTGATCAGTCAGTATTTCTAAGACGGTTTTATCTTTCACTTCTCGACGTTGCATTTGTTTCAATAAATGGTTGCGTTGTTTGAGTATCTTTTGATACTGACCTAAATGATAAATGTATTTTGGTTGGATTTGCCCGAGTTCCATATCGATAAAACGCCTCCGGGTTTGTGGAGCCCCTTTTACTAATGTCAGATCTTCAGGAGCAAACATCACGACATTTAAAGCCCCGATATAATGGCTTAAACGCTGTTGTTCTAATCGATTTAAACGAGCTTTTTTCCCTCTTTTGGAGATCACAATTTCAAGCGGAAATGTTCGATTACGTTTCAAGATTTTCCCTTCAATTTTTGCAAATTCCTGCTCCCATCGAATAAGTTCTCTCTCTCTTGGAGTTCGATAGGATCTTGTGAAGGCAAGAACATAAATAGCTTCCATTAAATTTGTTTTTCCTTGAGCATTTTCTCCAATTATGACATTCACTTTATCGGCGAATGAAAGATCAAGTTGCTCATAGTTACGGTAGTTTTTTAATTTCAAATGCGTAATATGCATGCAGATTCCTCTTTTTTCATAGTAAAACAAACAAGATTATAGAAAAATATCGATAATATAAAAAAGAGTATCGTTAAGAAGCGATTTGTTGCACTCAATCTTTACTCACAACAATATATCCAGCAGCATCGTCCACCTTAACAACATCCCCAGGATACAATTTTCTACCACGGCGATGTTCAACTTCATCCTGGACGAAGACACCACGGTCTTGCAAAAACGCCTTGATCATTCCACCAGAGTCAAAGATATTCGTAAGTTTAAGAAATTGACCTAATGTAATATATTCAGTATCAATTTCAATTTCCTCATATTTTTCATCCAATTTTTTCACCAAATTCCTTACCCAGTTTTAGTAAATAAACGTATCTTCCTTTTGAGGTTATAAAAGAGAGCTTTGAACACATGAATTGTACAATAATCACTTATACCTATTTTACTAAAGATTTGAAGTGAATGAAAGATATGACCCTTAATTGTTTGAAAAAAGCCTATATCACTCTAAAAACGCCTATTTATGACAATTTGAATCAATCAGAAACCAAAAAACTCTTATCCTTCTATAAGATAAGAGTTTTTTCACTTTTAAAACCTATTTACTTTATTAATATGTTCGTACTGGAGTAATTAATTGAATTATCGGCTCTTTACTTGCTGGGCGTATAACAAATGGACGCATCGCCCCAGTAAAATCGATTGTAACTTCATCACTTTCGATTGCTTTTAAGGCATCTAACATATATTTAGCACTAAATGAAATTTTTAACTCCTCACCTGTAACAGATTCAATTGCAATATCTTCAGCAACTTTTCCAACTTCAGGTGAATTACTTGTAATATCGATTATATCATTATCTTTTGTCGTTAATTTCACAACATTATTTCGTTCTTCTTTAGCGAGCAATGATGCACGGTCAATTGTACTGATTAGATCCCTTGTTTTTGCATGAAGAACAGTTTTCCCACCGTCAGGGATTAATCTTGATGTTTCAGGATAATTACCATCTAGCAGACGGGATAGGAAATAAATATACTTTGTTCGGAATAATATTAAGTTATCTGTTGCACTAACTTCTATCGTTTCCTCGGTATCGTCTAAAATTTTATATAATTCATTTAAACTTTTACCTGGAATAACAATATTTGATAATTCTAGTTGAACACCATCTAAAGGAACTTCTTTTACTGCTAATCGATGACTATCAGTAGCTGTAAAACTTAGATTTGAGTTTTCCAACTTAATATTTACACCAGTTAAAATTGGGCGAGTTTCCATTGTTGAAATAGCAAAAGCTGTTTGGTGTATGAGACCTTTTAAGAGATCGGTATTAATTTCAAAACTATTATCAATTTGTAGTTTTGGTAGTTGTGGATATTCTTCAGCATCTTGGCCATTTAATTTAAATTCAGCCTTACCCGAACGAATCATCACATTAAATTGATCATCTGTTTCAATTTCTACTGTTTTTTCCGGTAGCTTTCGGATGACATCTGGGAAATAATTTGCTTGTAATACAATACTACCTCCTTGAATATCTTCAACATTAACAATGCCATCTTCTTCTGCTGGAATATAAGATTCTATTGAAATATTAGAATCACTACCTGTTAATGTAACGCCATTTTCATCGGCATCTACTTTTATGCCTGTCAAAATAGGTATGGCTGCTCGTGCAGATATTGCTTTCATAACATCTTGTATACTAGCCATTAATTGATCGCGTTGAATAATAAATTTCATATTTAATTTCCTCCCAAGAAAAAACATTCATATTTTCATTTTCCCGCACATAAGTTATATATATATCTTTTAAATAATAGTAGTAATAGTAGTAAGGCCTGTTAACATGTTAATAAGTTACTTTCCATTATGAATACCTAAAGGATTAACATGTTGATAACTTGTTGATATGCAGGAACCAATATTAACAGTATCCACATGTTGACATGAATTATCTTTAACGTAAAGTAATGCCTGTTATTTTAAGTAAAGCTTTTTAATTGTTCTTTTATCTCCTCAATATCTTTTTCAAAGTTCGCATCCTTGTCAATCATTTCAGATATTTTATTATGAGCATGAATAACAGTTGTATGGTCGCGTCCGCCAAATTCTTCACCAATTTTAGGAAGAGATAAGTCCGTTAATTGTCTAGAAAGATACATTGCGATTTGGCGTGGAAAAGCAATTGCTCTTGTGCGTCTCTTGGCTGCAAAGTCTTCGATTTTAATATCATACTTCTCACTAATTAGTTCTTGGATACCTTGAATTGTAATAATTCGAGGCTTTTTGCTAGGAATGATATCAACCAATGCATCAGTAGCTAAAGCAGCATCAATATCCTGATTTACTAGCGATGAATAAGCAACAACACGAATTAAGGCTCCTTCTAATTCACGAATATTCGTATCAATTTGATTAGCGATATAAAGCATTACTTCGTTAGGAATCTCGAGACCTTCTGCTTTTGCCTTCTTGTTTAAAATCGCAATCCGTGTTTCTAAATCAGGTGGGGTTATATCTGTAATTAATCCCCATTCAAATCTCGAGCGCAAACGATCCTCTAATGTAGGTATTTCTTTTGGTGGTCGATCACTAGAGATAATAATTTGTTTATTTTCTTCATGTAATGTATTAAATGTATGGAAAAACTCCTCCTGTGTTTGTTCCTTTCCAGCCAAGAACTGGATATCATCTATTAATAGAACATCTACGTTACGGTACTTATTACGAAAATTCCCGGCTTTATTATCCATAATTGAGTTAATAAACTCATTTGTGAATTTTTCGGAAGACAAATAGACAACAGATGAATTTGGATCATGTTCTTGAACATAATGACCAATTGCATGCATTAAATGAGTCTTTCCAAGACCGACTCCACCGTAAATAAACAATGGATTATAAGCTTTTGCGGGTGCTTCAGCAACAGCCAATGAGGCAGCATGAGCAAATCGATTACCAGAGCCAATCACAAAGGAATCAAACGTATATTTAGGATTCAACATCGTTCGAGGAGCATTGTAATTATGATTGTTCTTTGCGATCTGTTTTGGAGCTTGGTTGCGTTCTTCTATTTCAGCGGTTGACTCGGGAATAATAAACTTCGTTGTTAATTGAGCTCCAGTTAATTCAAAGAGAATATCAGCAATTAACTTTGTATACCTTCCTTCTAGCCAGTCTCTAGCAAATTCATTAGGTACATTAACAGTGAGTATATCTTCACTTAATTTCTCAGCCTTTGTATTTTTTAACCATGTATCAAAACTTGGTTTGCTTATCTTTTTTTCTATTTCCTCTAGAGCACTATTCCATAAGTCTTCAATGTTTTCCAAACTGATTTCATCCCTTTCTTGTAAATGGATCTTTATATCCTGCGGTATTTGTCACGAATCAATACAATTACATATCTGAGTAATATAACTATAAATAGGGATTATGAAATTCATTATATTAGCTATGATGGATGCCAAAGTTAATGGTCATCAGCTCGTTAAAAAATCGCTCCTTTTATGAACGATTGAATTTATAATGAACATAAATGTGTAGGTGATCCTTATATTCCACTCTTTTTATAGTGTGGATAAATAAGTAGAGTCTAGTATAAGATTATACGCCTTATCTTCTCTATCCACAACACTGTTAATAAGTTTAAAAACAAGAGTGTGAACAATTATCCACATGTTACCAACATTCTGTGGGTAATTATTAAGTAGCATTCATTTTCCACATGGTAAACATAAATATAATACCAAATAAAGAGACGTCTTGCAATGCTTTCGAGATAGTTAACCACAAAATCAACTACTTGTGTATATTACTTATCCACAACACTAGATTTTGTGAACTTCTTGTCGATAACTGTATAATAACTAAAAAAGGAATTATTTTATTAAACAAGAGGATGTGGATAAAGTGTAGTCGGATAAATCGTTGTTTATTTTAAAGAGGAAAATGAAGTGGAGAGGCTTTTTTTAAATAAGTTGACAAATGCAGGTCTTTTTTCGTATAATAGGTCGTACTGTCCACTGTATATTTTTAAAATTGTTTTTTAATCTCTTGGGAGGTGCATTATAAATGAAAAGAACTTATCAACCAAAAAATCGTAGAAGAAAAAAGGTTCACGGTTTTCGTGCGCGTATGAATACAAAAAATGGACGTCAAATTTTAGCGCGTCGTCGTCGTAAAGGAAGAAAAGAATTATCTGCATAAGCCACTGAATTACATCAGTGGTTTTTTTCCACTTTTTAGCATATGATCTCTTGTACAAACACGTAATCAACCTCAACTTTGGATAAATATAAAAGATCTGGCTGACAGAACTAGGTTATATAGGTGATATGGATGAGAAAAGAATATAGGATTAAAGATAATAAGGAATTTCAGCATGTATTTGATGCGGGGAAATCCTTCGCAAATCGCCAACTCGTCATTTATTATATAAGAAAATCACCACAGGATCAGCAAGATCATTTTCGAATTGGAATTTCTGTAGGGAAAAAAATTGGTAATGCTGTTACGAGAAATAGAATTAAACGTTATTTACGTCAAAGCTTCCGTGAGCTAGAAACTAGAATTATACCGACACTCAATATTGTCGTTATTGCAAGGCAGCCGACGAAAGATATGAATTATCGGGAAGTAAAAAAAAGTGTCGTTCACTTATTATCGAAGCAGCAATTATTTAGGAAATAATATAATCAATAGAATTTTATCCTTATTTAATGTTAATATAAGAAATAACATAGATATTGAGTGGTCTCGTCTAGTTTAGGAGGAAACATTTTGAGTAGTCGCAAAAAAGTATTTTTGATTTTAGCTTTAGTCGGTTTGGTAGCAGTATTATCCGGCTGTACGCAAGTGGATCAACCAATTGACGTAAATAGTACTGGGGTTTGGAATAAGTATTTTGTTTATCCAATGTCCTGGCTCATTATATACTTTGCTGAATTGTTTAATTCCAATTATGGTCTAGCCATTGTCATCGTGACTATTTTAGCACGTACAGTCTTAATACCTTTAAACGTAAAGCAGTTAAAGAGTTCTAAAGCAATGCAAGACATTCAGCCTGAAATAAAGAAACTACAAGAAAAGCATGCTTCAAAAGATGCTAAGACACAAAAGAAATTACAGGAAGAACAAATGGCTTTATTCCAGGAGCATGGTGTTAATCCAATCGCTGGGTGTTTGCCGATATTCGTACAAATGCCAATCCTTATTGCGATGTATCACGCTATTATGAGAACAACAGCCATTAAAGAAGGGCACTTCTTATGGTTTGAATTAGGTGCTACTGGAGATTTCATCTTACCACTATTAGCAGGTGGAGCGACTTTCCTACAACAAAAGTTAATGATGGCGGATAGTCCATCTTCACAAAATCCGCAAATGAAAATAATGTTATACATTATGCCACTTATGATTACAGTATTTGCATTTATATTCCCTGCTGCATTAGCTTTGTATTGGGTAGTAGGTAATATATTCATGGTTGTTCAAACAATTTTCATTCGTAAGCCAATGATGAAGAAGGATGCTAATAATGGGGGAGAAACGAAGTGAGAGAAGTAACTGCTAGTGGACAAACTGTAGAAGAAGCGGTCGAGTCAGCATTAGAGCAGTTAAATACAACTAGAGATGAAGTTGAAATTAGCATTATTGATCAAGGAAAAAAGGGTTTTTTAGGTATTTTTGGTTCTAAGTTATCAATCGTTAGCGTTAAATTGGTAAAGAATCAAATTGAAGAGGCTGAAAGATTCATACTCGAAGTGACAAGGAATATGGATGTTGATGTCGAATTAACGACTACAATAAATGGTAATCATGTAAAATTTGAGGTCAATGGTGATAAAATTGCTTTACTGATTGGAAAGCGAGGGCAAACATTAAATGCTTTGCAGTATTTAATACAGCTCGCTTTGAATAAAGGTGGTAAACAATTTTACCGTGTGACATTAGATGCTGAGGGTTATCGTGATCGTAGAAAAGAAACACTTCAGTCTTTAGCATTAAAAATGGCTGATAAGGCAAAGCGATTGAATAAAAAGGTGGCACTGGAACCGATGCCAGCCTATGAACGCAAAATTATTCATAGTACGTTACAGAATAGAACGGATATTAGTACGTATTCGGATGGCATTGAGCCACATCGATACATCGTTATAAAACCATAAAAAGTGCTGGAGAAATCCAGCACTTTTTTGTCTTAACTTTACAGTCCGCTTTACTTTAAGAAAAAATGTGTATACTTTGGGGCGAACAAACATATCAACATGTTGATATGTTTGTTTTTTGTTCAAAATGTGTTAATCTACATTGTTAGTATCTTTAAATTAAATAAAAAATAAACTTTATTGTTGATATAAAAAGTCCAAAAGGATGAGAGTGATGGGAACAGATACAATTACGGCAATATCTACACCAGCAGGTGAAGGAGCTATTGCGATTGTCAGATTAAGTGGTGCGAAGGCAATTGCAATTGTGAATACTATTTTTAAAGGTAAGAATTTAAATGAAGTGGATTCACATACGATACATTACGGTAATATCATTGATCCGATGACAGGCGACATTGCAGAGGAAGTTATGGTTTCCGTAATGCGTGCACCAAAAACATTTACAAGGGAAGATGTAGTCGAAGTAAATTGTCATGGTGGTATGGTGTCGGTAAATCGTGTATTACAGATTATCCTTAATGAGGGAGCACGTCTAGCTGAACCAGGGGAATTTACTAAAAGGGCCTTTTTACATGGCCGGATCGATCTGTCACAAGCAGAAGCAGTTATGGACTTAATTAGAGCAAAAACAGATAAAGCAATGTCTGTAGCTTTGAATCAAATGGATGGACGCCTATCTAGTCTCATTCAAAAACTACGACAAGAACTTTTAGAAACCGTCGCACATGTGGAAGTAAATATTGATTATCCAGAGTATGATGATGTTGAGGAAATGTCACATACGATGATGCGGGAGAAAACGAAGGAAGTTTACCAAGAGATTGAAAGGCTATTGGAAGTAGCGAAGCAAGGTAGAATATTGCGCGAAGGTATTCATACAGGAATTATTGGTCGCCCAAACGTTGGAAAGTCGTCACTTATGAATACACTCGCACAGGAAACAAAAGCGATTGTAACTGAAATTGCGGGGACGACGCGGGATACGATTGAGGAATATGTAAATGTTCGTGGTGTACCCTTGCGTTTAGTAGATACAGCTGGTATTCGAGAAACAGAGGATATCGTTGAAAAGATGGGTGTTGAACGATCAAGAAAAGTATTATCTGAATCAGATTTACTTTTATTTGTGTTAAACTATAATGAGCCGTTAACGGAAGATGATATTGATCTTTTCGAGGCTGTAGAAGGTTTAGAGTACATTATTATTATAAACAAAAGTGATTTACCAAATAAATTGGATATACAAGAAGTTGAAAAATTAGCGAAGGGAAAACCAATCATATCCACTTCCTTACTAGGTGAAGAGGGTATCGATGAACTTGAAAAGGCAATTTCAAGTACATTCTTTTCTGGTGAGCTCGAAACTTCGGATTTAACTTATGTTTCAAATGTTAGACATATTCAACTTCTTAATGAAGCAAAACAAACATTAGGAGATGCAATGGAAAGTTTAGCGATTAATATGCCACTTGATTTAGTGCAAATAGATGTAACCCGAACATGGGAGTTGTTAGGTGAAATAATCGGAGATACTGCTGGGGATGGATTGATCGATCAGTTATTCTCACAGTTTTGTTTAGGGAAATAGAAAAGGAAAGGTTGATAAATTATGTTATATGAAGCCGGTGATTATGATGTTATTGTTGTTGGCGCAGGCCATGCCGGATGTGAAGCGGGCGTAGCGGCAGCAAGAATGGGTGCCAAAACATTAATGCTAACATTGAATTTAGATATGGTTGCATTTATGCCTTGTAATCCATCATTAGGCGGACCAGCAAAAGGAATTGTAATTCGTGAAATTGATGCACTCGGTGGGGTAATGGGGCAAGTCATTGACAAGACCTATATTCAAATGCGGATGTTAAATACGGGTAAAGGACCTGCTGTTCGTGCTTTACGTGCCCAGGCAGATAAACCATTATATATTCAAGAAATGAAGAAAATACTTGAAAATGAAGAAAATATTACGTTGAGTCAAGGTATGGTAGACTCACTCATTATAGAAGATGGTGTTTGTAAAGGGGTCATTACGGAATCGAAAGCAGCATATCGAGCCGAAACAGTGATCATAACGACAGGTACTTTCATGCGCGGAAAAGTTCTTATGGGTGACTTAGAGTATGAAAGTGGACCTAATAACCAGCGTGTATCTATTAAATTATCTGAGGATTTGGAAGAACTCGGCCTTGATATCACTCGTTTTAAAACAGGGACACCACCAAGAGTTAATAGCCATACGATTGATTATTCAAAAACAGAAATTCAACCAGGCGATGATATTCATCAAGGCTTCTCCTATGAAACAACAGAGTTTATCACTGAGCAAATACCTTGTTGGCTCACATATACAAATGAATTTACACATCAAGTTATTAATGACAATCTTACTCAATCGGCTATGTATTCTGGAATGGAACGAGGGACTGGACCCCGTTATTGTCCATCTATAGAGGATAAAATTGTCCGCTTTAATGATAAACCGCGTCACCAAGTATTCTTAGAACCTGAAGGAAGAGATACAGAAGAAGTGTATGTCCAAGGATTATCTACATCGTTACCAGAGTCAATTCAACATGAAATCGTCAGATCAGTTCCAGGTCTAGAAAATGCCCAGATTATGCGCCCTGGTTATGCAATCGAGTACGATGCTGTTATACCTACTCAATTATGGCCAACACTTGAGACGAAGAAAATTCCTGGTCTATACACAGCGGGACAACTGAATGGTACATCTGGGTATGAAGAGGCGGCAGGTCAAGGAATGATGGCAGGTATTAATGCAGCTGCTAAAGTTCTTGGTAAAGAACCACTGATTTTGGATCGTTCACAAGCTTATATTGGGGTGCTCATCGATGATTTAGTAACGAAGGGTACAAGGGAACCATATCGTTTATTAACTTCGCGGGCGGAATATCGCTTATTATTGCGACATGATAATGCTGATTTGCGTTTAACGGAACTCGGATATGAACTTGGCTTGATCTCATCAGAACGTTACGCTAGATTTGAGGAGAAGAAAGAGGCTATTGAACGAGAAAAGAAACGGTTACGGAAAATGATTGTAAAACCAGAAGATTTTATTCAAGCTATCCTTACCGAGTCAGGTTCAACACCTTTAAAAGATGCAACAAATGCCTTTGCTTTATTAAAGCGACCAGAAATCACCTTTGAAGTCATTGAAAAAATGATGGAGGAAAAATCAGAGTTGCCGTTCGAGGTTATGGAGCAGGTCGAAATTCAAATTAAATATGAAGGCTATATTAAAAAGGCGAATGAACAAGTAGGGCGTATGAAGAAAATGGAAGACAAGAAAGTTCCAGTTAATATTGACTATGATGCTATCCATGGCTTGTCTGCAGAGTCAAAAGAACGATTAAAAAAGGTTTTACCTTTATCGATTGGGCAAGCATCTAGAACAGCAGGTGTCACACCAGCGGACGTCTCAATATTAGCTGTGTACATCGAACAAGGAAATATAGCGCGAATTGCTAATTAATGATTGTTGCTAAAAGGAGATAGATGAATGAATCCAGAAGAATTCGTAGTGGCTTTGCAAAAAAAGGGGATTATATTAAATAAGACACAATTGGAACAATTTGACAATTACTTTCGCCTTTTAATTGAATGGAATGAAAAGGTTAATTTAACGCGTATCACATTGAAAGAAGATGTTTATTTAAAGCATTTTTACGATTCGATTTCTGCGGCTTTTTATTATGACTTTTCACAATCGATTACATTATGTGATGTGGGGGCAGGCGCAGGTTTCCCTAGTATTCCGCTAAAAATCTGCTTTCCACATATAAAACTGACTATTGTTGATTCGCTTAAAAAACGGATTGATTTTTTAGAACATGTAGCAGATGAATTAAAACTTGTTGATGTTCACTTTCAACATGATCGTGCTGAAGACTTTGGTAGCAATCTTGAATATAGAGAAAGCTTTGATGTGGTGACAGCGAGGGCAGTTGCTCGAATGTCTGTATTAAGTGAGTTATGCTTACCATTAAACAAACAAGGTGGCGTATTTATTGCTATGAAAGGTACAAGCCCAGACACAGAGTTAAAAGAAGCTACAAAAGCAATTAACGTACTTGGTGGACAAGTGAAACAAATCGATACCTTTCAATTGCCAATTGAAAAGAGTGAAAGGTCAATCATCAAAATTGAAAAGAAAAAAGGTACACCGAAAAAGTATCCAAGAAAAGCAGGAACCCCAAATAAAAGCCCTATAAAGTAAATAGATGACTCCAT
Source organism: Virgibacillus sp. (assembly GCA_035302925.1). GTDB lineage: Bacteria > Bacillota > Bacilli > Bacillales > Amphibacillaceae > CALAMD01. Next base: position 18,983 of record DATGSG010000111.1, read on the forward strand.
TTTCTAATACACTCTTTACTATTTTTAAAAAACGACTGATCCGATACTTTTATATTCGTAAATATGGTAATATAGAAGAAGAGGCTGAAATGAACGAATTAATAAAGTTAACGTTTAGCAAAGGGGTGTAAATTTAATTGCTAAATTTATAAAAGAAAGCTAAATCTTAATCTGTTATTACCTTAAAAGCGCAGCAGGGATTTCTGCGGCGTTTTTCTTATTTATCGTTTTAAAGGTAAGGAAGATTGTTTCACGTGAAACAATTGATATTTATTACTCAAATGTTTCATATTCGTAATGCATTTAAATAAGGTGGTGTCTAATGATGTTGCATCCATTTAATCGTATCTTTGGTATGGGCAGCAAGTCAACGAATGAACAAGCAGAGGCCTATCATCCAGATGAAGTTGTTCAAATTCCAGTTGAAAATATCACTGCAAATCGTTTTCAGCCAAGAACTATTTTTAATGAAGAAAGAATAGAAGAGTTGGCACAAACAATTCAGACGCATGGGATGATTCAGCCAATCATAGTAAGAGAGATTGAAGAAGATCGCTTTGAAATCATTGCGGGGGAACGCAGATGGCGCGCGGTCCAGTCTTTAGAATGGGATCATATTTCAGCGATTATACGTGAAATGAATAATACAGAAACCGCCTCAGTAGCATTAATCGAAAACCTTCAGCGAGAAGAGTTAACTGTTATTGAAGAAGCATCAGCATATGCACAATTAATAGAGCTACATTCTTTAACGCAGGAGGCACTTGCACAAAGACTTGGTAAGAGCCAATCTACAATAGCGAATAAATTGCGACTTTTAAAGCTACCTGATGAAGTGCGTGAGGCTTTATTAAACAAAACAATTACAGAACGTCATGCTCGCGCACTAATTGTGTTAAGTGATCCGGAAAAGCAAACTCAAATGCTCCATTTAATTCTAGAACAAGAGTTAAATGTAAAGCAAACGGAGGAAATGGTGAAAGAAATAAGGACGCCAAAAGAAAAGACTAAAAACAAACGGCCTTTAATTAAAGGAGTAAATAAAGATATTAGAATAGCGATGAACACGATTAAACAATCATTAAGTATGGTGTCTGATTCAGGCATTGATCTTGAAACAGAAGAAGAAGATCTAGAAACACACTATCAGATCACAATTAAGATACCTAAGTAAAATACGTATATTTAGCTGATGATTCTCTGTCAAATATCTATAGATATGGTCTATCTACTCTCTATTTAATAGGGAAAATGAGATGAATTTGTCTAAAAAGAAGATATTAATAGGTTTTTAAGAGTGAATAATGCTAAAATGAAATATAGAGAAGATTAAAAGGTATTATAAGGTCTCTAACTAAAATGATTGACCAAGTTTTAATAAGTAGGTGAAAGAATGGGGAAAGTAATCGCTATTGCCAACCAAAAGGGTGGTGTTGGTAAAACAACAACATCAGTCAATCTAAGTGCATGTTTGGCTAAGCTCGGAAAAGAAGTGTTACTTGTTGATATTGATCCGCAAGGAAATGCAACGAGCGGGGTAGGTGTAAATAAGGCAGATGTAGAGAAGTGTATTTACAATGTATTAGTTGATGATTTACCTGCTAAGGAAATCTGCATACCGACTGAATTTGAGCGTTTAGATATTATTCCTGCGACAATCCAGTTAGCAGGTGCAGAAATTGAACTCGTACCAACGATCTCAAGAGAAATTAGATTGAAGAAATCGTTAGAAAAGCTTAAAGTTAATTATGATTATATTATTATCGACTGTCCACCATCACTGGGATTACTTACAATTAATGCACTAACGTCATCCGATTCTGTCTTAATTCCTGTACAATGTGAGTTTTACGCATTAGAAGGGCTAAGCCAGTTATTAAATACCATTCGCCTCGTTCAAAAGCACCTAAATGAGGAATTGATGATCGAGGGCGTTCTATTAACCATGTTAGATGCAAGAACTAACTTGGGATTACAAGTAATTGAAGAAGTTAAAAAGTACTTTCAAGATAGTGTGTACAAGTCAATTATACCAAGAAATGTCCGTTTGGGTGAGGCACCAAGTCATGGAAAACCAATTATAGAATATGATCCTAAATCTAAAGGTGCTGAAGTTTATCTTGATTTAGCAAAGGAAGTGATGGCTAGTGACGAGAAGGTTGGGTAAAGGTTTAGATGCCTTTTTTCCAGATATAGACGAAAAAAGTGAAGTTATTGAGGAAATATCAATTGAAGAGTGTAGACCAAACCCTTATCAACCAAGAAAAACATTTCACGCCGATGCAATTGAAGAGCTGAAAGACTCAATCATAGAATATGGGATTATTCAACCATTACTTGTTCGCAAAAGTCTAAAGGGTTATGAAATTATTGTCGGTGAAAGAAGATACCGAGCAGCTAAAGAAGCGGGTTTCCAAACGGTTCCTGTTGTAGTTAAGGACCTATCCGATCATAAAATGATGGAACTCGCACTGTTAGAGAACTTACAGCGCGAGGATTTGACCCCAATTGAAGAAGCACATGCCTATACTAATCTGATAACTGAATTAGGTATTACCCAAGAGGAACTTTCTAAACGATTGGGTAAAAGCCGATCACACATCGCCAATATGGTGCGTTTGCTTTCACTTCCCGATCAAATTGTTGCTTATATAAACAATGGGGAGTTATCGATGGGGCATGGTAGAGCACTTTTAGGGTTAAAAAACAAAGAGCATATCACTTCAGTTGTCACTAAAGTACGAAATGAAAAGTTGAATGTGAGGCAAATAGAAGCCTTGATTCAACAGCTAAATGCGAAACCACCAAAGAAAAAGAAAGAACCGGAGAAGGACATCTTTCTCCAAGAACGAGAAACTGTATTAAGAGACCGTTTTGGTACAAGTGTGAATATCCAGCGTGGTAAGCGTAAAGGGAAAATCGAGATTGAATTCTACTCAGACGATGATTTAGAGAGAATCATTGAAGTATTAGAAGGATAAGTATATAAGTGCTAAAGACTGACTAGGATAGATATCACTATTCTAGTCAGTCTTTTTGTCTAATCAATATTACGTCTAGAATGAGAATGTTTCACGTGAAACATTCTCATTCACTTATTTTGCTGGAAGTTGACATAACTTCCGATATATACGATAGTATTCCCGTTCGATTTGGAAGTATTGTAGTTCATTAATACATGAATCCATACAGAAGTTAAACAATATGTAGTTCGAGTACGTGTTGGCAGATATTATTATGATAGAAGAGGCGGAGCGACCTCTTCAAGCAATTAAAGATGTTGAAACTTCATATCTACCTTATTTTATTTTCAGTAATATGAAAGGCTAAGTAAAGCCTGTTAATGAATTGGAGTTGTTGAAGTGGCTTTATTTGGTACATTAATAAACGGATTATGTATTGTGATCGGAAGTGTTATCGGTCTGTTCTTTTCGAATATACCTGATCGATATAAAGAAACAGTGATGCAAGGAATTGGCTTAGTTGTAATTGTTATAGGCTTAGATATGGCATTCGCGTCTGACAAGATCATTATCACCTTATTAAGTTTGTTGACAGGAGCGATCATCGGAGAGTATTTTTTGATTGAGGATAAACTGAATCAATTTGGAGAGTGGGCAGCTTATCGATTTGCACGAACTAAAGGGGATTCAACGGTTGTACAAGGTTTTGTTACAGCATCATTAATTTTTGGCGTTGGTGCTATGTCGATATTGGGAGCTTTAGATGGTGGAATTCGTGGTGATCATGGTATCTTAATGACGAAAGGGATTATTGATGGATTTATAGGACTTGTCTTAACAACAACACTCGGATTTGGAGTTATATACTCTGTCATACCAGTTGTTATCTATCAGGGCACGATTGCTCTATTTGCAACACAAATAGAAGAATGGATCCCAGAAGCCTTTTTAAATGGACTTATTGTAGAGATAACCTCGGTGGGAGGAATCATGATTGTTGCAATTGGGCTAAACTTACTAAAGATCGTCAATATTAGAATTGCTAACTTACTACCAGCAATTCTAACCGTAGGACTTATTTACTACCTTTATTCTTTGTTTTAAAGATAGGTGAGAGTGTCTATATGTTCTGGTTGTTTCTTCAACCTTGCCGGGGTAGAAACACTATGAATTAAATGATTGTCTAACTGATCCAATAGGGAAGCAATGCATGTTGCTAGATCAAAAACGAGTGATAATCTTGTGTTTTGCAAAACTTCACTTTGTTTGAATCCAGCCTGATTCACTATTGCCTTTATATAAACATCTCCAACTGGCGGTAGTTGCTTGTTTAGAGCTTGGCCTGGGAAGAGTGGCCCCGGTCCGATCATGATATCACCAATAGCGTTCCTTTCGCCCAAGCAGGCATCTACTGCAATAATATAGGGGGTTTGATGGCTTCCTTTGATAATATTCAAGTATCTCGGTAGATTTTGGGCGTGCACAGGGTTGTGTAATGATCCATATACCGTGATGTGCTTCGGCTTTCTCTTTGATAACAGTGTCCCAACGATTGGACCAAGAGAATCGCCTGTTGAGCGATCGGTTCCGATGCAGACAATAATGTATTCACGTGGTAGGGTGGGCATCAATGTAATGAGTTGACTACTCATGATGCTCAATAAATTCCCATGGGTATAAGAAAGTTGTAGTTGACGTTTCCTTTTCTGTTTATTGTTATTTACATTCATAGATTTACCTCCGCACACATATTTCTATAGTATACGGATCTTTTCGAAGAACTATACATGGAAGGTGAAATTGGAGGAAATCAAATGGTTAGAGCGAGTATAAAATGGATGTTCTTAATTATTGGAACGACAATTGGCGCTGGTTATGCTTCTGGAAGGGAATTATGGCAGTTTTTCGGCCATGAAAGCGGACTAGCTATTTTATTGTTTGTTATATTCTTTACAATGTCATGTATCATTATTATGAAAATAAGCTACGATAAGAAGTCGACTGATTACTTACCAGTGTTAGATCATATTATGGGTGGCAAGCTAGTGCGAATTTACGATGTGATGATTTTCTTTTATTTATTCTCTACAACAATTGTTATGCTTGCCGGCAGCGGGGCGGCGGGACAAGCTTTTAATCTTTCTTATTGGTGGGGCGTCATTATTATCGTTGTCGCCTTAATCGTACTGTTTTCCAGAAATATAAATGGCCTTTTATCAATTAATGAATACTTAATCCCCATGCTTATTAGTGGATTGCTATATATTCTATTAAAGTTTACGTTTGACCAGGAATTACTATTGTTTTCACATTTACATGAGCAAAGTAACTGGACCGCTGCATTTCCATTTACAGCACTCCATGTATTACCACTAATTGCCGTGTTTGGTGCGATTGGCAGTCAGATTGAAAGTGAACATGAAATATGGCTCTCCTGTATCGGAAGTGGATTGGTGTTAGGAGTTATATCTTATATTTATAACAATAGTTTAATCGCAATTGCTGATGAATTGTTGCTATATGAAATACCGTTGTTCGCTATTCTGAGTAATTATTCTTTTTCAATGCTTGCTTTAATGGCAATTCTCCTTTGGTTCGCCATCTTCACTACGGCTGCAGCGGGATTATTAGGTATTGTGACCCGTTTACAAAGCATTTTGACAATGCCATTATGGCTACTCGTTTTACTTGTTTTGATGATCATGCTTCCTTTAACAGGATTTGGTTTTTCAGTATTAGTCAGTTATCTTTATCCTGCTTATGGTATATTAAATTTATACGTATTAACCCGATTGCTTCTATATCCAATTTGGAATTACCAAAAAAGTGCTCCCGTATTGAAATAAGGCAATCAGTACGATTCATTGGTAATAGTAAAGGGTAACAGATAAGTATAGTTGTGGAGGGTTTTATTTGGTTAACATAAATAATCAGCTTATTAAATTATGGGATTACGTACTTGGGCCGGAACTTTGGCTTATGCTTGGAAAAGGTTTGTTAAGAATTATCTTGATTATCATTATTGCCGGGGTGATCATTCGAGTCGGTGAGAAACTGATTGGAAAGGTGTTTAAAAACAAGCAACATGGTCCATTTCGTATTTCAGTGAGACGAGAACAAACGTTAAAACGTCTTATCCTAAATATGTTAAGCTATATTGTATATTTCACAGCCTTTATTATGATTTTATCGACCCTTGGTATCGAAGTTATGCCTCTGTTAGCAGGAGCTGGTGTGGCTGGATTAGCAATTGGGTTCGGTGCCCAAAATTTAGTTCGGGATATTATTTCTGGTTTCTTCATTATATTTGAAGACCAGTTTTCCGTAGGGGATTATGTCGAAACAGCGGGAGTTGAAGGAGAAGTAGAGGAAATTGGCCTTCGTACAACAAAAATCCAAAGTTGGACGGGTGAGCGAAATGTGATACCCAATGGTAATATCACACAAGTAATCAATTACTCGATTCACAATGGCTTGGCGGTAGTTGATATAAATATCCCCTATGAAGACGACATTGTAATGGCCGAACGTATTATTGAGGATGTCATTGCAAAATTGCCTGAAGAATATGAGGAATTTGTTGCCATACCTGTTATTCATGGTGTACAGTCACTAGAACTTTCGCATCTTGTTATTCGTGTCATTGCAGAGACGCTCCCTGTGTACCATTGGGCAGGAGCGCGTATTATTCGAAAAGAAGTTAAAGAACGATTATACAAAGAGGGAATAGATATTCCATCCCCAAGATTAGTAATGTATTCCCGCAATCAAGAGTCGAAGAAATTAGATCCTGATGACGGGAGAAAGAGAGACTAAATTAAAATGAAGGAGCAGGTTATATGTCGGATAAAGTCTTTGGGATAAATGATATTGTTCAAATGAAAAAGCAACATCCATGTGGAGAAAACCGTTGGAAAATAATTCGTATGGGAATGGATATTCGAATAAAATGCCTAGGTTGTGAACATAGTGTACTTATTCCACGCAGAGAATTTATAAGAAAGATGAAGAAGGTAATTGAGTCAGCTGAGGAAGTATAATCAAAAATGGTGGAAAATGGATAATGGGAAGAATGAATGAACTAAAATAGACTTTCATAGGTCTCTAAATCAAAGAACAAGAGTAAAATATACTTGTTTATAAGCTTTTGATAACTTGTTATCTGCATGGCTTATATCTATAATTGGTATAGTTAAAAGGTTTATATGAAACAAATCCTTAAGGAGTGGAAGTTGAATGTCATTAACAGCAGGAATAGTTGGCCTCCCAAATGTTGGTAAATCAACATTATTTAATGCAATTACACAAGCAGGGGCAGAGTCAGCAAACTATCCGTTTTGCACGATTGATCCAAACGTAGGTATTGTAGAAGTACCAGATGATCGATTAATAGAATTAACAAAAGTAGTACAGCCAAAGAAAACAGTACCTACAGCATTTGAATTTACAGATATAGCGGGAATTGTAAAAGGTGCTAGTAAAGGAGAGGGGTTAGGTAACCAGTTTCTATCTCATATCCGACAAGTGGATGCTATTTGCCATGTCGTCCGTTGTTTTGAAGACGATAATATTTCACACGTATCAGGATCAATTGACCCTGTAAATGATATCGAAGTGATCAACCTAGAATTGATTTTAGCCGACTTAGAAACGGTTACGAGTCGATTAGAGCGTGTACAAAAACTAGTCCGACAAAAAGATGATGCAGGAATAGCAGAGAATGAAGTTTTATTGATCATTCAGAAAGCCCTTGAAGAGGAGACACCTGTACGTGCACTAGAATTTAATGAAGATCAAGAAAAGATTGTTGCTCATCTGCACCTTTTAACGAGTAAATCAGTATTATATGTAGCGAATGTAAGTGAGGATGAAGTCGCTGAACCAGATGAAAATGAACATGTGAAAAAAGTGAAAGAATTTGCAAGTAAAGAAGGCTCGGAAGTCATTGTCATTTGTGCAAATATTGAAGAAGAAATAGCTGAACTCGATCAAGATGAGCGAGAGATGTTTCTCGAAGATTTGGGAATAGCAACATCAGGGCTCGACTTATTAATCAAAGCAACTTATCAATTATTAGGTTTAGCAACATATTTTACAGCAGGGGTACAAGAAGTACGAGCATGGACATTCCACAAAGGAATTAAGGCACCACAAGCTGCTGGAATTATTCACTCTGATTTTGAACGTGGATTTATTCGAGCAGAAACGGTTGCCTATGACGATTTAATGGAGGCAGGATCCATGGCCCAAGCCCGTGAGAATGGACGTGTACGGCAAGAAGGTAAAGAATATATTGTTGAAGATGGGGACGTTATTCTATTTCGGTTCAACGTATAATAAAGAAAAATTGTTATTGTTTGATAAGATGAATTTCATAATTACCAAAATTAGCTACATCGATACAGGTGTTGCACTAAACTGGTATTATGAAATTAAATAGAGAGAGCTAAATAATAGTTGTTATTTCTAGCAGTATTAGGTATAATTAAATCTTGCGAGTAATGAATATCATATTACTCCTTGCCCGAATAGTGAAGTAGAAGATACGTTATCGTATCAAAGCGAAAACTAGATAATAAGGGCCGCCAAGACCAAAAGGAGGTGTACCGGATGAAAAGAAAATACGAAATCATGTATATCATCCGCCCAGATATCGAAGAGGAAGCTCATACAGCTTTAATAGAACGTTTCAATAACGTCCTTACAGATAACGAAGCGGAGATTGAAAAGGTAGAAGAAAAAGGTAAACGACGTTTTGCATATACAATTAACGATTATCGCGATGGATTCTATGTATTGCTTACCTTTACGAGTAATCAAGCAGCAATCGATGAGTTTGATCGTTTAGCTAAGTTCTCAGAAGATATCGTTCGTCATATGGTAGTTCGACTGGATGATTAATAAATAAGGAGTGGTTCTGATGTTAAATCGTGTCGTTATTGTCGGCAGGTTAACAAGGGATCCTGATTTACGCTATACACC
>DATGSG010000112.1:0-30489 GCA_035302925.1 Virgibacillus sp.
AAAGAGATCATCATTGAACTACTTAGGAAACATGAATTAAGTACGAAATCACCAGGTGTCATCACTTCTGTTAAACAGACGGATAAACGAACGAAACCACCACTACTCCATGCATTGTCTACATTACAAGCAACCGCGAATAGATTGTGGAAAACGAGTCCTGCAAATGTATTGAAAATCATGCAAGGTCTTTATGAAAAAAAGCTCGTTACATACCCGCGGACAGATTCCCGGCATATTACGCCGAGTGAATTCACCTATTTGGCTAATCAAGTAGAAGATTACCAAAAGCTGATTGATCATGATTTTCCAGTCACATCACTGACACCTAAAAAGCGCTACGTTGATAGCTCAAAGGTACAAGAACATCATGCACTCATTCCAACGAAAAAGATCCCTACACAAGCTGATCTTAGCAAAATGTCTACAATCGAGCGTCATTTATACGAGGAAGTGGTGCGTACAACACTTGCGATGTTCCATACCGATTATTTGTACACCGAAACAAAGGTAACGACAGATGTGAATGGACTCTCCTTCTTTACGACTGGAAAGACAGAACGTGACAAAGGCTGGAAAGCTTTATTTGTGCGGACGGATAAGAAAAATTCAAGAGATGGACCAACTTTACCGTTACTTCATGAACAAGAACAGGTTCAAAGTGATATCGGCATAAAAGAAGGAAAAACAAACCCACCAAAACCCTACACGGAGGGCCAATTAATTGCGATGATGAAAACATGTGGAAAGCTTGTCGATGATAAGGAAGAGACGGAAATTTTAAAAGAAGTTGAAGGACTTGGTACGGAGGCAACGAGGAGTGGTATCATTGAAACTATTAAACGACATAACTATATTAACGTAATAAAAAATGTTGTCACCATTACGGATAAAGGTCGTGTACTATGTCAGGCAATTGAAGGTAATCTTCTCTCAAGCCCATCCATGACCGCAAAATGGGAAACCTATTTACGTAAAATTGGAAATGGTGAAGGAACACAAGAACGGTTTCTCGGCAGCATTGCAAAATTTATTCATAGCTTGCTTGATCAGGTACCGGGTCAACTAGAAAAACAAAAAATTGATGTTAAGCTAACCTCTACAACTAAAACAAGTTCAGGTAAAAAAAACATTGCTGCATGTCCAACTTGCAAGCAAGGAACGATTATTGCTTTAAAAGGATTTTACGGCTGTTCTGCTTACAGAACGGGTTGTAAACAAACCTTTCCTGGTACCTTTTTAAAGAAGAAGATTACACCTACTCAAGTGAAGTTACTTTGTACAAAAGGGAAAACAAATATGATCAAGGGCTTTGTCTCAAAAGCTGACAAGAAGTTTAATGCAAAACTTACCCTTGTAGATGGCAAGTTAAAGTTTGAGTTTTGAATCTTCTTATCCATTTTTGGTTTCGAATCGTTCTTCACCTAAAATGAGGTAGATGGTGCGCCCTAAAAGTTAGAGTAAAAACTCTGACATTTAGGGTGCACCACTTTTTTTGTAATCTCCCCTATGAGTGTGCATTGTTTTGGTGCATCAAAGAGGTTATATTATTGTGCGCTTTGATTGTGAAGCATTTCACAATGTGTTATTCTTTAATTAGAAATTAATAAAAGACACCGTGTAAAAGTATTACTAGGGAGTGTTTCCGATGGAAAAGTTGAGCATCAAGGAATTTATTAACAAAGTACTGGCGGGGGTTGCTTTAGGAATCGTTGTTGGTTTGATCCCCAACGCTATTCTCGGGGAATTATTTAAGTTCTTATCCTCTTATCACGATATATTTATCATCTTAAACAGTGTTGTCGTCGGTATTCAGTTTACAGTACCGGTGATCGTAGGGGTTCTCATCGCCATGCAATTCAAATTTAACCCGATTCAGACAGTCGTTGTCAGTACAGCGGCATTTGTCGGGAGCGGAGCGGCAGTTTTTCAGCAGAATATGTGGGTCCTGACTGGTGTCGGGGATTTAATTAATACGATGATTACAGCAGCCATTGCTGTGTTAATCATCATGTTGATTAAAGATAGACTGGGCAGTTTGACCATCATCCTGCTGCCGATCATTGCAGGAGGGATCGCGGGGTTTATCGGCATTATACTATTACCTTATGTCCAGCTCATTACAACAGGAATCGGTGAAGTCATCAACAGTTTCACAAACCTACAGCCACTCGTCATGTACGTTCTTATTGCTGTCGCATTCAGTATATTGATCGTTTCTCCCATCTCGACTGTAGCCATCGCAATGGCAATCGGCATTTCGGGTCTAGCAGCCGGAGCGGCGAACATCGGCATCGCAGCGGCAGCCTGTATGCTTGTCATCGGGACATTAAAAGTCAATAAGACTGGTGTCCCGCTCGCCGTCTTCCTAGGTGCCATGAAAATGATGATGCCGAACCTACTTAAACACCCGATCATTGCACTTCCTATTGGTTTAACTGCCGTCGTTACTTCCCTAGCCGCGAGCCTGTTCGGCATTCAGGGAACGCAGGAGTCAGCTGGATTTGGCTTCTCCGGTCTTGTCGGTCCCATTAATGCCATTAAGTTCATGGATGGTAGCACGGTCATGAATATCATCATCTTAATCACCATCTATTTTGTCATTCCGTTTATCGCTGCCTTTATTATCCATAACCTATGTACAAGAGTATTCAAAATCTATGATCCATCCGTCTTTAAATTTGTTTCAGATGAAAGTGGGGAATAAAAATGATTAAAATTAAATTATTTGGTGTACGTGAAGATGAAAAAGATATTGCAAAGGACTGGGCAAAAGAAAACCATGTTGATGTGACGTTTTCCGAAGACATCTTAACACTAGAAACAGTCGAACAATTAAAGGGTTTCGATGCCGTGTCAACTCAACAAACTGGGAGACTTGATGACCGTATTTATGGACGCTTGCACGAATTGGGAATTAAGCAGATTGCCCAGCGTAGCGCAGGTATTGATATGTACAATCTGGATAAAGCGTCAGAAAATGATATCATTATCTCGAATGTTCCGAGCTATTCACCGAATTCCATCGCTGAATACACTGTAACATCTGCCCTACAGCTGATACGTAAAACACATCTCATCGAACAGAATGTGAACAAACGCGATTTTAGATGGCAAAAGGAAATTATGACAAAAGAAATTAAAAGCCTTGAAATTGCCATTATCGGAACCGGCCAAATCGGGCAGATCACTGCTCAGATATTTAATGCCTTCGGGGCAAAAGTTGTCGGATATGATCTGTATCCAAATGAAGACGTAAGGCATTATATAGATTATAAAGAGAGTATTGAAGAGGTTGTGACCAATGCGGACATTGTTTCTATCCACATGCCTGCCACTAAAGACAACTATCATTTATTCGATGAATCCTTATTTAACCGATTCAAGGATGACGCAGTCTTCATCAATACAGCTAGGGGCTCCATTGTCGATACAAAAGCCCTGATCAATGCTCTGGACAGCGATAAAATATCCGGAGCCGCTCTGGACACCTATGAAAATGAAAGCACATATATCCCTAAGGATTTCCGCAGCACTGATATCCAAGACCCAATCTTGATTGAATTATTGTCCCGTAATGATGTTATTTTCACACCTCATATTGCATTCTATACGAGTACCGCTGTGAAAAACTTAGTGGAAGGTGGGCTGGATGCAGCATTGTCTGTCATTACGACTGGATCATGTGACACACGAGTAAACTGATACCTAGATGTTCTGCCAAAGATCAGTGTAGTAAAACCCATTCACAGATATGCGTTAGGAGTTATAGCTCCCTGCCCTCTCCCGCTTCTTCACAACTGGATGGTGGAAAGTTTATCGATGATAAAAGGATTAGTCTCGAAAGCTGACAAGATGTGTGGTGAACTAACAAAAATAAAACGATTTACTCGAAGTGGATCATTCGAATAAATCGTTTTACTTATTCCTTTTTAAGTGAATGAATTTCATAATTACCAAAATCGGCAACATCGATACAGTATGTAGTTAAGAACGGATCAACGAAACTATATATTGTAGCAGTGTTGCACTAAACCGGTATTATGAAATTCATTAAAGTGGCTCATATTATTTTAAAATTAACGGAATTTGTTCAACGAGTGTCATGATACCTAAAACACTCATGAGAACAACTACAATGCCACCACCGATTGTTAGCCATAGTGGATGCTTGTAATCCCCCACGATATTCTTCTTATAAGCGCCAACTAATACCGTTCCTAATGCTAATGGTAATATAAGTGCATTTAAAGCACCCGCAATAAGAAGCACGCTTACAGGACGTCCGACAAATGCAAATGTTAATGTAGATAATCCGATAAACACGATAATAATCCGATTGTGATATTTTTCAATTAATGGATGAAATGAACGAATAAATGAAACAGATGTATAAGCTGCACCAACGACAGATGTAATAGCCGCGGCCCACATAATAACGCCAAACATTTTATAGCCAACATCACCTATGGCAAGTTGAAATACGGAAGCAGGTGGATTTTCCGGATCGATGGGAAGTCCCTTAGAGACAACTCCGAGTACTGCTAAAAATAATGCGATACGCATGATTCCCGTAATCAATATCCCCGTCACAGAACTTTTTGTGACCTCGGGTAATGACTCAGTCCCTTTTATCCCTGCATCTAACAGACGATGTCCGCCTGCAAATGTTATATAACCGCCGACTGTTCCGCCAACAAGTGTCATAATGGCCACCATACTAATTTGTTCCGGATTAAATGTATTTTTAAGGGCTTCTCCAACTGGCGGAGAAGTTGAAATGGCAACATACATCATTAATAACATCATGATAAGGCCCGCAATTTGGACAACTTTATCCATCGCTTTTCCGGCTTCTTTCACGACAAAAATAAAAATCGCAAAAAAAGCACTAATGATTCCACCTGTTACTGGGCTCATCCCGAACATAGCATTTAAACCAAGACCCGCTCCAGCAACGTTTCCTATATTAAAGGCGAGTCCCCCAAACACAATAAAGAGCGCTAAAACTGCACCAAGTCCGGGTAATATTTTATTCGCAATCTCTTGACCACGTAACCCTGATACAGCAATGATTCTCCATACGTTTATTTGAGCAAACACATCCAATAAGAGCGAAATTAAAATAACAAATCCAAAACTTGCCGCCAATTGTTGTGTAAATACGGTTGTCTGTGTTAAAAAACCGGGGCCGATGGAAGATGTGGCCATTAAGAAGGCTGCGCCAAGCAAGACACTCCTTGTAGCTTTCTTATTCCCCTGTGAGTTTCCTAGACTTTGCTCGTCCATTTAGATGCCACCCTTCTTAGTTGTCAATTGCTGCAACATTAATTTTATTTTGTATTAGTGCTTTTTTAATATTTTTGGCAAAATCTAAGGCGTGTTCTCCATCTCCATGGATACAAACCGTATCTGCCTGTAAAGAAAACTCCGTACCTTGTTGTGATATGACTTTACCTTCTTTGACCATTTTCAGTACTTGTAAAATGGATCGGTCTTGATTTATTATTAATGCATCATCCTGGGAACGTAACGTTAAAGAGCCATCCATTTGATAAGTCCGGTCAGCAAATACTTCATGTGCTGTAGGTAAGCCCATTCTTTCCCCCGCCTTTGTTAATTCACTATCCGCAAGACCGAATAGTGCTAAAGAAGGTGAAAAATCGTAGACCGCTTGCGCAATCGCTCCGGCAAGTCTACTATCTCTCGAAGCCATTTGGTATAAAGCACCATGAGGTTTCACATGCTGCATCGTTTCGTTATGGGTTGTTAAGAATCCTTGCAGCGCACCGATTTGATAAACGACCAGATCATACCCTTCTTGTGGAGTAATATTCATATCGCGACGACCGAAACCATGTAAATCGGGTAAGCCAGGATGAGCCCCGATTTTCACTCCATTTTCAATTGCCAGCTTAACTGTTTCTCTCATGACACTTGGATCACCCGCATGAAAACCACATGCAATATTAACGGATGTAATATATTTCAATATATCTTGTTGCTCCCCCAGTTTATAGCGCCCAAAGCTTTCTCCCAGATCACAATTCAAATCTATTTTAAACATTCATTTTCTCCTCCATGACATTTTACCTGCACAAGGTTCCAGTAGCGATTGCCATCGGTTTATTCCGTATTACGGAACCTTTATTTTGAAAGCAAATGATATCTTACCATAGAATATTAATTTTGAATAGGATTACCTTTACCAGAAAGATAGTTTTACTTATTATAAGCCTTTCTACTTTAATGACTTTCTCATAATCCCTATTTATAGCTATGGTAGTTATGAAAGTCATTCACTTGTTTTTACTTTTCAGACACTATAATATTAGTATTATCCATTATAGAATTATAAAATCGCATTTAGAAACAATAGGAGCTATTAAAATGAATAATCGTAATATGGAAGCTATCATGAAGCCTTTAGGAGATTCCGCACTCATTGTCCAGTTTGGTGAAGGGATTCACCAAACTATTCATCAAAAGGTAAGACGTTTATCAGCCATGCTAGAAGAAGATTCTTTTACAGGATTCATTGAATCTGTACCAGCTTATAATAATCTATTGATTTATTATAATCCTTATGTTGTTCACCAGTCACATCGAACGAACCAATCAAATTGTGAACTACCCTTTAGTCCTTATCAAAAAGTATGCACATACATGAATGACCTGGTTCAAAAGATTGAGGAGAAGACATTTTTCGAAGCAAGGCAGATCACAATTCCCGTTCTATACGGGGGTGAATATGGTTCTGATTTGACTTATGTTGCGGCATATCATGGACTATCTGTCGAAGAGGTCATTAACATCCATTCGGAAAATGAATACTTAGTTTATATGATTGGTTTTGCTCCAGGGTTTCCGTTCCTAGGTGGAATGAATGAAAATATTGCTACACCTAGAAAAAAAACACCACGACTAGCCATCGCCCCCGGATCCGTTGGCATCGCCGGCAAGCAAACAGGTGTTTATCCCTTAGAAACACCGGGTGGCTGGCAAATAATCGGACGAACGCCACAGCGTTTATTTCTTCCCGAAATCTCACCACCCACATTGCTACAACCTGGCGATAAGCTTCGGTTTGCACCCATTTCATTCGAGGAATATATGAACTATGAAGGGGTGAAGTCATGACAGTAAAAGTACTACACCCAGGCCTACTGACTACGATTCAAGATCTTGGTAGATACGGTTCACAAAAGTTTGGTATCATTGTGAGTGGCGCCATGGATAGCTATTCTTTGAGACTTGCAAATTTACTTGTCGGAAACGATCAGGGTGAAGGTGCGCTCGAGATCACATGGTTTGGGACATCCCTTCAATTTAAGCAAGACCAATTAATCGCAATTACGGGTGGGGATTTAACTGCTAGCCTTGATGGCGATAAAGCTCCGCTTTGGCGCCCCATCCTCGCTCGAAAAGGATCTATCTTAACATTTAAATCCGGATCTAAGGGGGCCAGGGCCTATATCGCTTTCGCTGGCGGTATCGCTGTTCCTGAAAGAATGGGTA
This sequence comes from Virgibacillus sp., assembly GCA_035302925.1. Taxonomy (GTDB): domain Bacteria; phylum Bacillota; class Bacilli; order Bacillales; family Amphibacillaceae; genus CALAMD01. Next base: position 7,519 of record DATGSG010000112.1, read on the forward strand.
GCAAAAGTACATACTTGCATGCAGGAATTGGCGGATTTCGAGGAAGAGCTTTGCAAAAAGAAGATGCATTCGAATGTGGGAAAATGAATGAGATCAGTCAATCGCTCTTTTTTAAATTAAAAAATATGCCTAAACACTTTAATTGGTCCATCAATTACAGCAAACTTATATATTTACAACAAAGACAAACGATACGCGTTCTAAAAGGAACTGAATTCGAGCGATTCGATGCGAAAAGCAAACAATTATTTTTTAAAGAATCCTACAGATTAACAACGCAGTCCGATCGAATGGGATCACAATTAGAAGGCGCTACACTTTCACTGGCTGAAGATTTCGAGTTGCTTTCTGAAGGTGTTACATATGGAACAATCCAAGTCCCAACGAATGGGCAACCCACAATTTTAATGGCTGATCGTCAAACAACAGGTGGGTATCCGAAAATCGGACAAGTCATTTCTGCTGATTTACCAAGTTTGGCACAGCTACAACCTAATGCCATTATTCACTTTAAAGAAGCTTCACTTGATGAGGCAGAAAGTGAGTTTTTAAAGAATGAACAAATGATCAATGACATCAAAATGGGGATCCATTTTAAATTATTATCTGATTGAATTTCCTAATTACCGTAACCAGCTATGTCACTTCGCTGTTGGAGTGGCATAGCTTATTAACTCGACTAATATTGTTTTATCCGTGATCGTTCCATTTGCATTAGACTTTAAATCAGTTTCTTCTATCTATTTTTAAATATTCTGTTCGGATAAAAATAATGCGGGAACAAGACTGCCAAAAGTAAAAAAATAGGGATAATCGATAGTTGGCATCTGTTCCTTTTTCTAAAAGCCCATTACTTCTAAAGATTTTAGTATACCATGAAAAAACTTAATCATCGCAGTAATCAAGAAGTAATCAAGAATTGAATCACCTCAGCTACCTCCCCTTTCATCATTTACTTTTGTTTTTTTACTCCAGTGAGTGAATTTCATAATTACCAAAATCGGCTACATCGATATAATATGTAGTTAAGGACGGTTCAACGAAACTATATATTATAACGGTGTTGCACTAAAACAGTATTATGAAATTCATTACAGTATGTAGCAATCAACGAGCCGGAAATATTATGCCAAACGCTAAAGGAGAGCACTCGGAACTGCGGCGATTGGTGAAAAATGCGCTGCAGCAACTTCTGGTGGTAATCTAAATCCTACAGCGAGTCCAAAAGCGATAAATGGCATAACCGTAAATTGTCCAATGACACCAATGGCCACTTTTTTCGGTTGTTTTAATACGACCTTAAAATCGTCCAAAGATAGGGTCATTCCCATCCCAAACATAATAATACCTAGCAATATAGATATATAAGGTGCAATCCATGTGAAACCATTCGGAGCAAAAAAGGCCAATGCTGCAAACAGCACGACCCATATTGCAAAGGGATTCCCTGCAAATAGACTTATTCTCTCTACTGTCCTCATGCTTAAACTCACTCCTTCAATTTTATAAATTCACTATACAGCACTTTCCAAATATTTCAATAATTCTAAAGTAAAAATAGGAGAAGAATGTTTATTCCTCTCCTAACGGTTGAATTTCAAAATTAACATAACCAGCTATGTCACTTCGTTGTTGGAGTGACTTAGTTATAAATAGGGATTATGAAACTCATTAAAATATAAATTAACTGTTAAAGGTACTCTTTTTCAATATGAAGTGTGCTACGTACAGTTTCGATTGGTCGAACTGATGCCTCAATTTCTTCCCGTTTTCCTTCAAGGAACGGCGGTAGCGATAATTTTTCGCCTAATGTTTCATAAGGTTCATCTCCCATAAAGCCTGGACCATCTGTTGCCCATTCAAAAAGGATGCCAGGTGCTACACGTGCGTATAATGATTCGAAAAAGAATCGATCCACATAGCCTGAAGTACCAATACCAAGTGCTTTCATATGGTCCATCCATTCATATAATACACTTGTATCTTCCACTCGGAATGCTGCGTGATGAACTGTACCAACCCCTTGTTGGCCAGCTGGTAATATCGTATTATGCTCCACAATTACTTGTGCACCATTGCCACCATCACCGACTTCAAATAAATGTAAGGAACCTTCTTTAGCAATTTCACGCATAAACATTACTTTTTCTAAAACTTCTTTTAAATAATCAAATTGCGCAATACGAACATGAATCGGACCTAAACCTGTAATCGCAAACTCCAATGGTACGGGGCCATTTTGCCAAGGTGTTCCTGATTCAATACCTTTGTTTAATTCATCTGAAATCAACATATATTGTTGATCATCGAAGTCCACAAATGAAATAGTTTGTTTCCCAAATAATTCTTTTATCCCTGTGTGTTTTACTTCATACTTATCAAAACGCTTCAACCAGTACTTTATTGCCGCATCTGTCGGGACACGAAAAGATGTTTTATAAATCTCATTTGTTCCATGTGTACCCTTTGGAATACCTGGAAAATCAAAGAATGTCATATCTGTACCAGCAGCACCTTTATCATCCGCATAGAATAAATGATATGTTTGAATATCATCCTGATTCACTGTTTTCTTTACGAGACGCATTCCTAAAACATATGTGAAGAACTCGTAGTTCTTTTCTGCACTACTCGTAATAGCTGTTATATGGTGAATTCCTTTTATATGATTCATCATCGTTCCTCCCTTTATGATCTAAAACATATATCTCGAATTCGAGATATATGTTTTTAAAAATAGCTTCTCTATATTCTGACTGACAAAGTGATTCTTATCCAGTCATATCGATTGGATTCAATCCCTATCCCTTATACATTGAATTAAAGTATACTTAATTCAAACTAAATATAGCATGAATTTAGTGGACCTGTCAACATTTTAACCGTCAGACTAAAACTTAGACCCTTAACGAGCCACGGAACCCTCTGGCACCATAGTAAGAGGATGCACCATTATGGTACAGGAAGACGTGTCCGTAGCGATAATCACAAAAAAGGGCCCCGCCGAGCCCTCTAATATCAGAAGGCGTTTGTACCCAACTTGATGTTTTCATATCAATGTTTTCGAGTTTCTGCAACGCTCGATATTGTTCTTCCGTTAAGATTTCTATATCCATAGCAGTTGCCATATCCATCGCATTATTTTCCGGTTTATATTTCTTCCTTGACTCCAGCGCTTCCCGATCGTAACAGACACTTCTCCGACCTATCGGACTTTCCGGTGAACAATCATAAAAAATATATTCGTTTGTCTTTTTATCATAATCAATGACATCCGGTTCACCGCCTGTTCTTTCCATTTCGTTGAGCGACCACAGTTTTTCAATATTAGCATCCAGCTTTGTTTGGATTTCATCCCATTTAAGAGTTTGATGACGCTCCATATTGTTCCCAAACCGATCTTTCAATATTGCTAGCAATCCTTCTTGTTGTTCTACTGACAATTCTTTTTTATTTTTCTTCGTCATACTATTTTCCCCCTGATTGTGTTGACTCCTAACAGTTTGTCTATAACCTCTTTATAATAAATCGTTTAAATATTCTAATGAAATTCATTCATGTGGATTTGGTTTAAAATAAATGATCTGAAGAAGTAAATCCAGTCTTCTACAATCTGCCCTATTTTCGAAAACCTAATCTTATTTAATGAATTTCATAATACCGGTTTAGTGCCACATCTGTATCGATGTTGCTGATTTTGGCAATTATGAAATTCATTCTATTGATAATAATATCACATTCATATATGAATAGGCAGAATAATAGTCGTAGACCATTGATCTACGACTTGATGATATCCTTTATCGTTAACTCATTTTTATCATTTCAATAATGAGATCCGATGCATTTTTAGCTGCCATCGGGAGGAATTCATCGAATGAGATCGATGATTCTTTCCCAGCAATATCCGATAAAGCACGAATAATCACAAAAGGCGTATCATATTGGAAGCAAACTTGAGCAACAGCTGCTGCTTCCATCTCCACGGCAATCATGCTTGGGAACTTTTCTCTAATATCCTGTACACGTAAAGGATCTTGCATAAAAGAATCCCCTGTTGCAATGACACCTGTTCGGGAGTTAATATTCATTTTTTTCAATACGGTTGCTGATCGGTCGATTAAATCTGCATCAGCCTCGTACATGGCCGGCATTTGTGGAACTTGCCCATACGCATAATCAAAGGCGGTTGCATCGACATCATGGTGCACGACATGACTCGAAATAACAATGTCTCCTACGACTAAGTCTGTCGCAAATCCTCCAGCAGATCCTGTATTAATCACATAGGTAGGTGAAAAACGTTCATGCATGATCGTCGTTCCCATCGCCGCATTGACTTTTCCAATTCCCGACTTTAATAACACAACATCTGAACCAGCTAATCTTCCTTGGATAAATAAACTATTTGCAATTGTGATCTCTTTTTGATCTGAGATATGATTTAATAAAAAAGCAATTTCCTCATCCATTGCGCCAATAATACCAATCCTCACATGATAACCCCCTACGTAAATATCAATCATCTTTGTTTAATGAATTTCATAATACCGGTTTAGTGCCATACCGATACAACATATAGTTTCGTTGGATCATTCTTAAATATATGTTGTATCGGCATTGCTGATTTTGGTAATTATGAAATTCATTCTTGTTAACTAGCTTTTATCATTCTCAATTAATTCTTCGATCTTCGTTATTTGCCAACCATCGCCATCAACCCATGATAAATATATACGGTATACTTCAGTTTCGTCATGATCAGAGACCGTCGCAAGTACTTTTTGATCGCCACCATTTTCAACCTTCCACTCAACCATATTGTCTGAATCCAATCCAGTAGCTGCTACAATCGCTTCTTTTATTTCAACTCGATCTGCAGAACCTTCACTATAATTGGTTGTATGTGAACCTTCCTGCTTCGTTCCAACTGGCTTCCAATTACCTTCATAAGCTTCAGAAACATTATCATCAGAAGGATCAACCGGTTCGGTTTCGATCTCAGCATCTTTATCTTCATTTTCTTTTTCTGCATCTTTTTCATCCTCAGGTTCATCTGTTTCTTCCTCAGGTTTTTCAGTATCTTCGGTGTCTTCATCTTCAATTTCAACTTCTGTTGGTTCGGTTTCTTTCTCCTCCGATTTATCTCCGCCAAAAATAAACGTACTCACTAAAATAAGTAGCAATACAATGGCAATAATAATTAATATCGTTATCGCTTTGGTCGTTTTTCGGCGTTTTTCATATTTATTTAAGCGTGAATCTTTATCGAAATCACTCATTGATTCGGCCTCCTATTTCAGCTTCCGATCTATATAAATATAGTCATTTATTTGTAGTTAGGCATACATTCTCACTAGGATGTTCCTTGTTCGTACAATCTTTCTTCCTATGTAAACAGACCCATCATCTTATTCAAAGTAGTACTTCATACCTATTTAAAGATAGAAAATAGGAAAGACGAGGCATTGACTCCCTCGTCTTATATCATTACGTTACATTTACGATGACAACTTGAATATCCCCACCAGGAGTTACGACCGATACTTCTGTTCCTTTTTCATGTCCCAATAAACTTTTGGCCATTGGGGAATCATTCGAGATTCTTCCTTCAAATGGATCTGCTTCTGCGCTCCCTACAATTGTATAGGATTCTTCTTCCCCATCTGGTAATTCTTTAAAGGTAACCGTACTACCCATCGATACAATATCAGGATTTTCTTTGTCATTTTCAATAATAACAGCAAAACGAATCATTTTTTCAACTTGAACAATCCGTGTCTCAACAAATGCTTGTTCTTCTTTAGCGGAATCATATTCCGAGTTCTCGGATAAGTCACCAAAGTCACGCGCAATCTTAATGCGTTCAACTACTTCTTTCCTTCTTTCTGTTTTTAAATAGTGAAGTTCAGTTTCTAACTTCTCTTTCCCCTCTTGTGTCATATAATAACTTTTTTCAACTGCCATCTAAATACACTCCTTTTTCTCTACGGTAAAATAACATATTAAAAGAACTTGACTTATGACCAAGTTCTACTGGTTAGCCTGTTCTATTAATGGTGAAGCATTTCTACTATAACGAAAGCTTATGAATAGCAATATACGTTTATAGATTCTATACATATGTGATACTATAACTCACTATGACAGATTTGATAAGTAATTTCAATTCTTTTCTTCTAATTTAAGAGCACTATTTTTCGACAGGATGGATTCTATCTTTGATGCAATGATATCAATTGCGACAAGATTTTTTCCACCTTCAGGGATGATAATATCCGCAAGATGTTTCGTTGGTTCAACGTAGCGTAAATGCATCGGTCGTACATTTGCTAAATATTGATCAATAATCGAGTCTAATTCCCTACCCCGTTCTTTGATATCCCTTGATAAGCGTCTAATAATACGGAGGTCAGCATCCGTATCCACGAACAACTTTATATCCATCAGCTCAACGAGTTTTGGATTATTTAAAATAAGGATTCCTTCAATAATAATAACTTCTTTTGGTTCAACAAGGATTGTTTCAGTTGATCGTGTATGTCTCTTATAATCATAAACCGGCTTTTCAATCACTTGATTTTCCATCAGCGCTTGAATATGTTGAACTAATAAATCATTATCAAATGCTCGTGGATGATCATAATTGGTCTTTAATCTTTCGTCAAATGGCAAATCGCTTTGATCTTTGTAATAATAGTCTTGTTCAATAACGAGAATTGTTTTATCTGAGAAGCGCTCATAAATTGATCGTGTGACAGAAGTTTTACCACTCCCACTACCTCCAGCAACACCGATCACAATTGGTTTATGGTACATGGTTATAATTTCCCCTTTATCACTACTTTTTATAACTAATGGCAACCCCATCACCAATCGGAACGATGGATGTTTCATAATCTGGATGATGCACTAACCATTGATTGTACGCTCGGATTTTATTCGCTATTTTTAAAAATCTTGGTGGTATATCTGTCGAATTAACCACATATCCTTTAAAAAGGACATTGTCCGAGATGATGATACCTTGCGCCGATAAAAGTGGGCTTGCTAACTCAAAGAAATGTTGATACTGCCCTTTAGCTGCATCGATAAAAACAAGATCAAATGCTGTTTCTGTCTGAAAATCAGCTAACACTTCTAAAGCATCTCCGTGAATAACCTCTATGTTTGCTTGTTTTCCATATTTATTAATATGGTTGACAGCTTGTTCATATCGGTGTCGATCACGTTCTATCGTGACAATCTGCGTATCTTGATAAGCTTCGACCATTCGTAATGATGAATAGCCGATCGCCGTCCCGATTTCTAAAATCCGTTTCGGTCTTGTCATCCGAATAAGTTGCATGATAAAGTTCATACTCACTTTATCCATAATTGGAATAAACTCTTTTTCCGCCTGTTCTTCCATTTCTTTAACCCAATCAGCAGTAGGCGGTAAGTTTTCTAGCAAATATTGATTTAATATTTTTTCCATAGCAATCGACCTCTTTTTATTCATTAACAGGAATGAATTTCATAATTACCGTAACCTGCTATATCTCTTCGCTGTTGGAGTGATATCGCTATAAATAGCGATTATGAAATTCATTAACAGATCAATCTTTTAGATGTTTTTCTTTTAATTTTACATGCTGATCATGTGTCTTAGAATAGTGAATCTTTCCTTCTTTATCATGTAAAAAGTAAATATAGTCAGAGTCCTCGGGTTCGAGAACTGCTTTTAATGAGTTTTCAGCAAAGTTTGATATCGGTCCAATTGGTAATGAAGCAACATAGTACGTATTATAAGGTGATTTTGTTTTTAGATCATCAAGGGATACTTTTTTTAGATGAATCCCTTTTGCATATGCTACCGTTGGATCAGTCTGTAACTTCATTTTTTTGTCTAAGCGATTATAAAAGACTCCTGAAATTTTTTTACGATGCTTTTCTGTTCGTTCTTCATTTTCTAATAACGAAGCAAAGGTAATAGCCTCGTGGATTGTAAAATCCTTTTCAACAATTTCATCTTCATACGGTGTAATGACCTCTACGCTTTTATCTAACATTTCTGTAATGACTGTTTCAACACTTGGTTCTTGATCATAAAAATTATATGTAGCAGCATATAGATAACCTTCTAACGGTGTTTTAATTTCTGAATCTAAAATCTCATCCGTCAGAATTTCTGGATATGCCTTGATTAACTTTTTAATATATTTCGTATCATTTACTTTATCAAGAAATTCCTTTTTACTAAAAGGCAATTCTTTTGAATAGATCGTGGCCATATCCTCGATTGTTTTACCCTCTGGAACCGTAACGGTATAGACAGGCTCAACAACAACCTTACCGCTTTGTAGCGACTTGATCACTTCATCCAGCGTAATTGCGGGGGTGAAGGTATAATCGCCAGCTTGAAAATCAGATTTATTTTTAAATTTTATATAGAAACGAAAAACACGAGCATCTTTAATGACTCCCTCTTCTTCTAGTAGGTTCGTTATATCAGAGGTGGAAGCCCCCATCGGTATAGACACTTCAATTTTCTCATCACTTTTAGGATCAACCGGTTTAAGGGATGACTTTATGTATAAGTAACCTACAATACTCATACTTACAAAAATAACAATTAAAGAGATAATAACAATACCAACAATTCGCCGTACAACTTTCGCCTCTTCACTACGGGCTTGTACATTATTCGAATAGGTTTGCTTATCTTTTTTCTTGGACATATCATATCATCCCTTTCGTCCGCTATATTATACTAAAAAACGTCAATATTATCTATGTGAATGAATTTCATAATCACCAAAATCAGCAACACCGACATAATATGTAGTTAAGAACGGTTCAACCAAACTATATGTTGTATCGGTGTTGCACTAAACCAGTATTATGAAATTCATTAATGTGAAGACAAAAAATAAATAGTTGACATCTAAAGTAGACATCAACTACCTGTTTCATAAGAACCTACCTATCACAGTGGTCACAAAAAGGCGATTGATTACTCGATAATCTGATCATCAGATAAAGTTTCCAATAATTCTTCTACCATTTCCCATTCCTCTTCCGATTCTATTGGAAATAATGCTAGATCATCATCGTCTTTCTCTTTCACCTCATAGCGAAATGCATATACCTCAACTTCTTCATCATCTTTTTGTTCAATTGGTATGACCGCAATATATGATTGTTCTGTCTCATCGACATCAAATGTTGCGAGTACCTCAAATAAATGTTCATCACCGTTTTCATCTGGAATAACGATTCGTTCTTTTGCTTCTAAACTCATCACTACACTCCTCTGCTACTCTGATCTAAAAATCCTTGTAAAATCATTACTGCCGCTACTTTATCGATGACTGTTTTCCTTTTTTTTCGACTGACATCAGCTTCAATCAAAACTCTTTCAGCTGCTACTGTCGATAAGCGTTCATCCCATAAGAACGTCGGGATCTGATGGATCTTCTCAACATGTGTGGCGTATGTCTGCGAAGCTAAACCACGTTCACCGATTGAACCATTCATATGCTTCGGCAATCCAATAACAATTTGTTCCACTTCATGTTCAGCAACAATCTTTTTTAATAGTGGATCAGCTGAACGGATGTCAGATTCATTCCATTTAATTGTTGTTAATCCTTGAGCCGTCCAACCGAAAGCATCACTAATCGCTACACCGATTGTTTTTGACCCTACATCTAATCCCATTACTTTCATTTAATCACCCTGCTGCTCTAGATAAAACTTAACTAACTCTTCAATGACCTCGTCCCGCTCAATTCTACGGATTAAGTTTCTAGCATCTTTATATCTTGGTATATAAGCAGGGTCACCAGAGAGTAAATAGCCAACAATTTGATTGTTTGGATTATAACCTTTTTCCTTTAGTGCGTCATGAACCGTAAATAGTATTTCTTTTACATCTTTATCAAATGGCTCTTCCGAAAAATCAAACTTCATTGTATTATCAATTGAGCTCATGGTGACACCTCTTTCTTTATATTTTAATCTAACACCATCTTACCATGTTTACGTCCTATTATAACTTATTTACTACACATATAACAGATTAATCACTGTTCAATCTTTTCTTGAATATATTTCTCAGCCATATTCAGTGCCGCAACGATTTTTTCTGGGTCTTTCCCACCTGCTTGTGCCATGTCTGGACGACCACCACCACCGCCACCACATTGTTCTGCTGCTCGTTTAATGAGTTCCCCTGCATGTAGCCCGCGATCAACCAAATCTTTACTCACACCAACTACTAATAGGACTTTTTCATTACTTTCTGCAGCTAATATAAAGACACCAGACCCAATCTTTTGTTTTACATCATCAACCATATTTCTTAGTTGATTCATATCTGTCACATTTACTTGTTCAGCTAATAAGTTTATCTCTGCTACTTTTTTAACCTTTTGAACAATTGTTTGTGCTTCAATATTTGCCATTTGGCTACTAAATGATTCATTTTGTTCTTTTAGCTGCTTCAGATCTTGAAATAAAGCTTCAATTTTTTGAGGAACTTCTTCGTCATTCGTATTTAATAATTCTGCCGACGTATTTAAAATATCTGTTTTACTTGTTAATTGATCATATGCACCTTTACTCGTTACGGCTTCAATTCTTCTTGTTCCCGCACCGATGCCTGTTTCTGTTAGTATTTTAAATAACCCAATTTCTGCTGTGTTTTCAACATGGCAACCACCACAGAGTTCAATACTGTAGTCACCAATTTGTACAACCCGAACAATATCACCATATTTTTCACCAAATAAAGCCATGGCTCCCATTTCTTTTGCTGCCTTAATTTCCTGATTCGTAATGGTTACGGGAATGGAACGCCATATCTTCTCATTTACCTGTTGCTCAATTTCATTCAATTCATCAAGCGAAATGGAACCAAAATGACTAAAATCAAACCGTAAACGATTATCAGTTACTAAAGAACCTGATTGTGCGACATTATCTCCGAGCACATCGCGTAATGCTTGGTGCAATAAGTGTGTAGCTGTATGACTTTTCACAATCCCATTTCGTTTGTTTCTATCAACCGTAGCGTTGACGAGATCCTGATCGTTCAACTGACCTGATGTAACTTTTACCTGATGGATATGTTGCCCATTCGGTGATTTATTTACACCTATCACTTCTCCTACACCTTGCTCTGTTTCAATCCAGCCTTGGTCATTAATTTGACCACCACTTTCGGCATAGAACGGTGTTTCATGAAGAAACACAATGATTTCATCGCCTATATGAGCCGCTTCAACACGTTGTTTATCCTTGATCATTGCTTCTATCTTTGTCTTGACTTCCAGTTGATTGTAACCGATAAACTGACTCTCTACATGAATCGATCCTAATACTTCGTCTTGTATATCCATTGATTGTACGTCTTGCCTTGCACTTCTTGCCCGCTGACGTTGTTTTTCCATTTCAGATTCGAATCCAGCTTCATCGATTGAAAATCCTTGCTCTGCAACATATTCTTCTGTTAATTCCTTCGGGAAACCATAGGTATCATATAATTTAAATACTTCAACCCCTGGAAAAACAGTACGATCCTTTTGCTTCTCTTTTTCTATGATCGATGTCAGCATGGCCAATCCATCATATAATGTTTCATGGAATCGCTCTTCTTCAATTTTAATAATTTTCTCAATCTCGTCTTTCTGATTGATCACTTCTGGATAATAATCATGCATAATAATTCCCACCGTTGGAACCAATTTATACATAAATGGTTTTTCTATTCCAATTTGTTTGGCGAATCGAACGGCTCTTCTGAGCAATCTTCTGAGAACATACCCTCGCCCTTCATTAGAAGGAAGTGCATGGTCACCTATTGCGAAAGCAACGGTTCTAATATGATCGGCAATTACTTTAAATGCTGTATCATCTTGTTTATTGACACCATATTTTTTAGTAGCTAATTTCTCTGTTTCCATTATGATCGGCATAAATAAATCCGTATCGTAGTTAGATGGTACTTCTTGCATAATTGAGGCGACACGCTCAAGGCCCATTCCAGTATCAATGTTTTTATTCGGTAACGGGGTATACGTATCATCTGGATTATGATTGAACTGCGAAAAAACCAAATTCCATACTTCTAAGTAACGGTTATTCTCCCCACCCGGATATAATTCAGGATCATTCGGATCATTTCCAAATGCCTCTCCACGATCATAAAAGATCTCCGTATTTGGACCACTTGGACCAACACCAATATCCCAGAAGTTTTCCTCCAAACGAATGATCCGGTGTTTGGGTAGATTCATCTGATCAAGCCAGATATCATAGGCTTCATCATCTTCAGGATGAACGGTAACCGTTAATAACTCTTCTTGGAGACCAAGCCATTTTTCACTCGTTAAAAACTCCCAAGCAAAATCAATGGCTTCCTTTTTAAAATAATCTCCAATCGAAAAATTACCGAGCATTTCAAAAAATGTGTGATGTCTAGCTGTGTAGCCTACATTTTCGATATCATTCGTGCGGATTGATTTCTGTGCGTTAACGATGCGTGGATTATCTGGAATCACACTTCCATCAAAGTACTTTTTGAGCGTAGCTACTCCACTATTAATCCATAATAACGTTGGATCATCTTTTGGTACGAGTGGTGCACTTGGCTCCACCCGATGTCCTTTTTCTGTAAAATAGTCTAAAAACATTTGTCTAATTTGTGCAGATGATAGCTGCTTCATGTCCTAACCTCCAGTTTGATAGATCGTTTATATCCCATACTATTTATATGCATTAAAAAATCCCCTCTCTGCTGATTTGCAGGGACGAGATATGATCGCGGTACCACCCTAATTATGACATGTTCTGTCATCGCTTTATCATTGTAACGGTATGAAACCGAGGGTATTATCCCTACTCCAGTTTAGCTTTCCATGCCTCTTTATTTAGGATTTCTTGCAGCCCGATGGAAATCCCTCTCTATAAATCGAGTATCATGTACTTTGAACCTTCCACGTATCTTCATTTATTTACTAATTAGTATAAGCAATTTCACGTTTAATGTCAATGCGATCGCCTAAAGACGAGCAAATGAGTCGTTATCTCCTTTAAAATAGCTAATAAAGGTACAGCTAAAATCATACCAAGAACACCACTTAATTGTCCGCCGACTAAGAGCGCAAAGATAATCGATACCGGGTGGATATTAATGCTCTTCCCTACAATATAAGGAGAGAGAAAATTACTTTCAATTATTTGAATAATGAACGTCGTAATCACCACAATGATTACCATCTCTTTAGAAATGGTCATCGTGATAATAACAGCAGGAATCGCACCTATTATCGGCCCAAAATAAGGAATGATATTAGTAACTCCCATAATAACGGCCAATAATAAGGAATACTCAATCCCTAATAGATAAAAGACAATCCATGTTGAGACACTTACAAACAAGCTGACAATGAATTGGCCTCGTAAATAATTGCCGAGACTTTTGTTAATGGCATAAAGTAGCTGATTAGTCTCCTCTTTATAATGGGTAGGGATTTGTCTTTTTAAATACCTTTTTATCTTTTCATAATCTTTTAAGAAGTAAAACACAAGTACGGGTATGATCGTAAAGAGGATGATTAAGTCAATGAGTTTCGTGACATTGCCAATCACTTTTCCAAGCAGACCCTCGATTGTTGTTTCAATTCGATTAATGACATGATCAATCTGATCATGGACAGCTTCAGGTAAAAAAGATGTCGAGTCATAAATATTGTAGATAAAGTCTTCATATAAACGAATAAACTGTGGTAAATGCTCTTCCAAATCTTTTAACTGATGGAGAAATGCCGGATAACCTTGATAAATGAGATAAGCGGTTCCTCCAAAAAACAATACATAGATTAATAAAATAGCAATTGTTTTATTGATTTTATGTTCTTGTAGCTCCCGTATAATCGGATAGAGTAAGTAGGCAATTAAACCCGCCAGAATGAAAGGGGATAAAAGCTTCCATACAAATGAAAATATGGACCCATAAAACGGAAACAAGCGAACAAGTAGATAAACAAATAAGATCGCCAATATTCCTATGAGCAGCCAATAGAGTATTTGGATTGGTCGTTTATTAGCAAACATGATTGAACTCCCCTTACTGACCCATATGAGGCTCAGTATGGTAATGAAGAGCAATCGATCGGTTATATTCATCTATGTAATAAGACATCATCATAGCCTCCAATGGAAACCGGTAATGATAGTATGCTTACCAACTGTTAATAAATTATGTATGGCTGCCTACATGAAATCATAAGGACTGATCTCTTTTTCCTCTTCACTCTCATCATTCTGTTCATTCGATGCTGTTGATACACCATCGAATTGGCGAGCTAACTGTTCAGGTAAAGATGTGTAGCGTATATTCGTATCAAGTGTATGAATGCCACGCATAAAGGCATGTTGTTCACCACAAATAATTAAAGAATCTTGTCCCCTTGTAATTGCCGTATACAATAGATTTTTACGAAGCATACGATTATAAGAGGATACGACAGGTAATAATACGATGGGAAACTCGCTACCTTGTGACTTATGAATCGATATACAGTAAGCATGCATAAAGTTAATATAATCCTTTTGTGTATAAACAACTTCTTTTTCGTCAAAAAGAATAACAACTTGTTCCTCATGTTCTATATTTTCATCTTGTTCAAAGATGGCAACAATCTCTCCAATATCACCGTTGGAAACCCCGTCTTCAGGTTGATTAACCAATTGAATTACTTTATCCCCAACCCGAAAAAGAACATTTTTAAACCTTTTCTCACGTTTGCCCTTTGTTTTTGGATTAACAATCTCTTGCAAATGCTTGTTTATTTCTGTAATTCCGACTTGTGAACGATACATTGGGGCTAATACTTGAATATCGTGCAAATCAATTCCTTTTTTATCTGCTTTTCTAAAAATCTGGGTAATGACTTCGATAAGTTGGTGGCTAGCACAAGGAATAAAACTAAAGTCTTGTTCGTTTTTTAGGGTGTCTACTGTACACATATCATTTTTAATATCGTGTGCCAATTGAATAATCTTCGACCCTTCCTTTTGCCGATACACTTCACTTAAGCTTACCGAAGGGATAAGATCACATGTAATTAAATCATCGAGCACTTGTCCTGGCCCTACAGATGGAAGTTGATCTCCATCTCCAACTAGTAATACTTGCATATCATCGGGTATCGCTTTAAAGAGGCGATGTGCAAGCCAGATATCAACCATTGAAAACTCATCAATAATGAGAAACTTACCAGATAATTGATTTTGTTCATCTTTTTCAAAATGTTCATGACCATTCCATCCTAATAAGCGATGGATGGTCTTCGCAGGTAAACCAGTGGACTCATTCAATCGTTTGGCTGCTCGCCCCGTAGGCGCTGTTAATATAAACGGAAAGTCAGCTTGATCATCGTATTCTGATATATCAAATGGAATATCATGAATGGCAGCAAATGCATTTAATATACCTTTTACGACGGTCGTTTTACCTGTTCCAGGACCACCTGTTAAGATCATCACTTTCGCATGAAGTGCTTGATTAATCGCTTCAAACTGTTCTTTACCATAGCTCAATATTTCGGTTTCTTCCAGATCACCGATAATTTTCATCAGTTCTGCTAATGTTGTCTGGTCCTCGATTGGCTTAGACATGACCCGCTCCAGATTCTGAGCAAATCCAGCTTCCGAATAATAGAGCGATGGCAAATACACATGATCATCATTGATAACGAGTGTTTTATCGCTCGCTAAATCTTGCAGTTGCTGGACGACATCACTTTCAGTTAGTTCATATGTACCGAGTAAATTCATAACATCTTGTACACAATGATCCAATGGTAAAAATACATGCCCTCTTTGTAAGCTCTGTTCTAATATAAAAACACATCCGGCTCCAATCCGATTTGGATGTGTTTCTGAAAGCCCATTTTTTTTCGCTATATTATCCGCCGTTTTAAAGCCAAATCCTTCAATATCAAACACATATTGATAAGGATCCTCTTCTAAAATACGAATCGCTTCATCTTTATATCTCTCATAAATTTTTTGGCTCATTTTTAAACCAATTTCATATTTCGCTAAATAAACGACAATATGTTCAAATCCCTGGTTTTCTTGTAAGGTTTTAGCTAATAATTTCCCAGTTTCTTTATTCAGCCGCGGAATTTCCGAAACAATATCAGGATCATTTAGTATTTTACTAATCGCCGTGTCACCTAAATGTTCAACGATTCGTTCCGCTGTTTTTTTGCCAACTCCATAAAAAAGATCACTCGATAAATAGAGGATGAGACCATTCTTTGTGTCTGGAATATATGTTTGATAGGATTCAATACTATATTGCCTGCCATACTTTGGGTGATCTTCAAATTGTCCGTAAAAAGAATAGGTTGTCCCCTCTTGTAAATTAGTAAAATAACCTTTACCAATTACTTCAGGCTCTTCATAGTCTTCATTTGTCGCATGTATTTTAAATCTTGCAATTGTAAAATGTTCATTCTCATTATGAAAGATCGTATGGAGTAATTCGGCCTGTATATAACCTTTTTCGGCTTCACCAGCATTTTTATTTATTGCCATTCTATTTACCTCACAATCTTACGGTTTGTTTTTGTTTAGCAATTGTTCAACTTGTTTCTTTCCGTTAGCCGCTAACAGGTGGTCTGGTTGGATCTCTAAAGCAGTATCAAAATGTTCCAAAGCTGTGTGGGCATCTTCATTGTATAACTCAATAACCGCTAGATTATAATAGGAATCACTATGTTGCGAATCTTCCTTTAAAACATGATGAAAAACATCTTTTGCTTCCTGAAGATAATTAGCTTGAGCAAGTGCTAACCCATATTGAAAGCGAATTTCCACATCTTTTGGTGCTAATTCAGTAGCACGCAATAAATAAAGAATTGCACGTTCCATTTGTTCCAAGCCCAGTAATGTCATTCCGAGCATATAATAAACATCACTTTCTTCTAATCCGAGTTCAATGGATCGTTCAAATTTCTCTACCGCTTGTTGGTAACTTTCTTGTTCGTAATATAAATTACCTAATCCATAATAGGCTGTTGCAACCTTCTCATCGAGCTCAATCGCTTTAATAAAAAAACGTTCTGCTCGCTCTAAATCATCTATATGCAATAATAAATTACCAAAATTAATATAACCAAGTGGATCATCTGGTTGTTCTTGGATTATTTCGGTGAAGAGTTTCCCAGCTTGTTCATAGTCTTGCTCTTGCATTCGTTTAATCGCTTCTTTATTCTTATCCATGTGTCTGGCCCCCTAAAATTAAACAGTTCGATCTACCCTACATAATCAAGGGCTTTATTGTCTCTTAATACTTCGTCAATTGTTCCTCCGCCAAGACAAATATCCCCATCATAAAAAACAACGGCCTGTCCTGGTGTGATCGCGCGCTCTTTTTCTTCAAAAACAACTGATACTTTTCCCCCATCAAGCAATTTTACTGAAACCCCACTATCATTTTGACGATAGCGAAATTTAGCCGTACAAGCAAATTCGTCTTGGATTAGATCTGGATTAATCCAATTTACATCGGTAGCAATGATCCCATCGGAATAGAGACGATCATGAGCAAATCCTTGTTCAACATATAAAATGTTTTCTTCTACATTTTTACCAACGACAAACCATGGATCACCTGATCCACCAATTCCTAGACCTTGGCGTTGTCCGATTGTATAATACATCAACCCATCATGCTTTCCTTTTGTTTCACCTGCTAGTGTCGTCATTTCACCTGGTTGCGCTGGTAAATATTCACTTAAGAATTCTTTGAAGTTTCGTTCGCCGATAAAACAAATACCAGTACTGTCTTTTTTATTCGCCGTAGCAAGTTCATGTTCTTTCGCAATTTCTCTTACCTTTGATTTTGGCATGCCACCTAGTGGAAACATCACTTTTGCTAACACTTCTTCTGTTAATTGATTTAAGAAATAGGTTTGATCTTTACTGCTATCCACACCACGTAACATTTTATAATGTCCATCTTGCTGATCAATTTGTGCATAATGACCTGTTGCCACATAATCGGCACCAAGGGAAAGCGCATGATCTAGAAACGCTTTAAATTTAATCTCTTTATTACACATGACATCTGGATTTGGGGTTCGACCCGCTTTATATTCAGCTAAGAAATAAGAGAATACTTTATCCCAATATTGCTTTTCAAAGTTTACTCCATAATAAGGTATTCCGATTTGATTACAAACTCGAATGACATCATCATAATCTTCTGTTGCAGTACATATCCCTTGTTCATCTGTATCATCCCAATTTTTCATAAAGATTCCAATCACATCATACCCTTGCTCTTTAAGTAGTAAAGCAGCTACGGAAGAGTCAACTCCCCCACTCATTCCAACAACAACACGTGTATTCTTATTATCATTCATTGTTTTCAAGTCCTCCTATTCGTTGTTAATCTTTGAATTACTGTGGCAACTCGTTCTGCCGCCTCTTCAATGATTGCTTCTGCATGTCCTAATCCAAAACTAAATCGGATTGAATTCTTAGTCTGTCCATCATTTTCTCCATACATCGCCTGTAACACGTGAGAAGGATCAATGGATCCTGCTGTACAGGCACTCCCACTTGAAGCTGCAATTCCATCTAAGTCTAAATTTGTGAGGGTCTTTTCAACGTCTGTGCCTGGAAAACTCACACTTAGAATCGATGAGACAGCATAAGCTTCATCCCCGTTAACCGTATATTCAACTCCAGATGCAGCCAATGTTTTAAGGAAGTTATTTTTGAAGTTTTGGTAGGCTTCCTGTCGTTCCGCTTGTAATTCACTCACTAATTCAACGGCTTTTTGAAACCCCACTACGGCTGCAATATTTTCAGTACCTGCCCGACGCTTTCGCTCTTGTTCCCCCCCAAACTGTAAGGGATTGATAGGAACGTGATCAGCCACATATAAAAAGCCAATCCCCTTTGGACCATTTATCTTATGGGATGATGCAGTCAACAAATCAATACCTAGGTCGTTCACATCAAATGTTAATAATTCAAAAGCTTGAACCGCATCTGTATGAAAATGTGCTTGATGAGATGCGAGTAATTTCCCAATCTCCCGAATGGGTTGGATGATTCCTGTTTCATTATTTACGGACATCACGGAAACAAGTATTGTTTGTTCTGTTAATGCCTCTTCTAAATCACTTAGTTTAATTCTCCCGTGCTCATAAATGGGTAAGTACGTTACAGAAAAACCAATTGTTTCTAAATATTGTGCAGCATGAAGAGTGGCATGATGTTCTTGTACCGTTGTAATGATATGGTTACCTTGATCACGGTTTGCTAGGGCTGTTCCGATTAAAGCTAAGTTATCAGCCTCTGTTCCCCCGCTTGTAAAAATGATTTCTCGACCTTTTGCCTGAATGCTCTGTGCGATCACATGCCGTGCCTCATCTAAATAGTGTCGTGCTTGCCGACCAAAGGAGTGTACACTCGATGGGTTTCCAAAAACCTCCTCATAAATAGGCATCATTGCTTCGATTACCTGTTTATGAAGGGGTGTTGTTGCAGCATGATCCATATAAATTGAATCCATAAAAACCGTCCCTTCCTATTCATAAAAACTTATATATAAAACATATACTCTTCTTGTGGTTCGTTTTTTTCATGATTCATTATATCTTCTAATGTTGTCGTATCCAACACACCTTTTACTGCTTCCGTAATTCTGATCCATAGTGCTTGCTGGCTTGGTTCTTCATCTTCAATCCCCTCGACAAGTACAATGGGACCTTCAAGAACTCGAATGATGTCTCCTGCTTTGATGACTGAAGGCTCTTTCGCTAATTTATAACCACCATATGCCCCACGAACACTTTTTATCAGACCTGCATTTCGGAGGGGTGATGCTAATTGTTCTAAATAATGGACAGATAACGAATTATCCTCTGCAATTGATTTCAATGAAATTGGCCCTCCACCAAATTCTCGTGCGAGCTCGATCATAATTGTTAAACCGTATCTTCCTTTTGTGGATATCTTCATACGAACACCTCTATTATTTATTAATGACATTTATTATCATGCATCTCTATTCGTTCATGCAATTGTACATGACATTATAACATGAACAGTCATCATCTTGCATTTTATCGGGTTCACGATTACGCTTAGTATGATCGATGAATGAATACTTTTATAATTACTGAACTTATATTTCTAGATAAAGGAAGATAAAAATGGAACAGACACCACTAGCATTACGTATGAGACCTGCACATATCAATCATATCATTGGCCAAGACCATATCGTTGGCGAAGGAAAAATCGTCAGTCGAATGGTGCAAGCAGAACGATTAGCTTCAATGATTTTATTCGGACCACCAGGAACTGGGAAAACATCCATGGCTGTTGCACTTGCACGTAGCCTAAGCATCCCAATGAAAATGTTGAATGCTGTAGCTGACCGTAAAAAGGATTTAGAAATTGTCGTTGAAGAAGCGAAAATGACGGGGCATGTCATTCTTGTGCTTGATGAAGTTCATCGCTTAGACAAACCGAAACAGGATTTTCTCCTGCCCCATTTGGAAAGTAATCTAATTACCCTAATCGGTTGCACGACAAGCAATCCTTTTCACTCCATTAACCCGGCGATTCGCAGTCGGTGTCATTTATTTGAATTACATGCCTTAACACCTCTTGATGTCAAACAGGCTGTCAATCGCGCGCTAACTGACGAAGTAAATGGGTATGGACAACTTGATATTTCGATTTCTGAAGAAGCGATTGAACATTTTGCCCAGAGTGCAAATGGGGACATGCGAGCTGCATTAAATGGCTTAGAATTAGCGGTGTCATCGACGCCAAAAAATAAAGAGAATCAGATTATCATTACGATCGAAACGGCCGAAGAATGTATGCAGAAAAAGAGTTTTTCACATGATAAAGGCGGTGATGCGCATTATGACGTCCTATCCGCTTTTCAAAAATCGATTCGTGGTAGTGATGTAAATGCCTCTCTACATTATCTAGGCAGGCTCATTGAAGCAGGAGATCTTGATAGCATCGCCCGGCGTATGATCGTCATCGCATATGAAGACATCGGATTAGCCAACCCGCAAGCAGGACCACGCGCAATCGCCGCTGTGGAAGCTGCCGAACGATTGGGATTTCCTGAGGCCCGTATCCCTTTATCTGTAGCCATTGTGGAACTCGCTCTCTCACCTAAATCAAATTCATCCTATAAGGCGCTTGATCATGCATTAGCAGATCTTCGTGGTGGTATAT
This sequence comes from Virgibacillus sp., assembly GCA_035302925.1. Classification (GTDB taxonomy): domain Bacteria; phylum Bacillota; class Bacilli; order Bacillales; family Amphibacillaceae; genus CALAMD01. The sequence goes on from DATGSG010000112.1 coordinate 28,795, forward strand.
CTGGTGAGATTCCACGCCATCTTAAAGATGCCCATTATCAAGGCGCAAAAGACTTAGGTCATGGGATCGGCTATAAATTCCCACATCACTATGATAGCGGCTGGGTCAGGCAACAATATTTGCCCGATCGAATTAAAAATAAACGATATTATAGCCCGAAGGATACTGGGAAATTCGAACAAACTCTTAAACAAGTATATGATAAAATAAATAGTGATAAAGATAAACATAAATGACGGATGTATAATTCCTTTTTCAAACGGTCATAATAGATGATGATCATCAAAGTGAACGACATATCGTTCCCTATCTAGTACTTCAATAATTGTACATATTAATCTTTAAGATTGATCACATTATCGAATCTAGTAAAACATCTTATTGCCGTAATTGAAGCGTAATTGAAGAAGGAGTTGAAGCACATTGGCTAAAGTTAGACAAGATGCATGGTCACATGAAGACGATTTGTTATTAGCGGAAACCGTCCTACGCCATGTTAGAGAAGGAAGTACACAACTGAATGCTTTTGAAGAAGTAGGTGACAAGTTAAACCGAACGTCAGCTGCGTGTGGTTTTCGTTGGAATGCTGAAGTAAGAAGAAAATACGATAATGCCATGGACCTCGCAAAAAGACAACGAAAAGAGAATAAGCGCGCACTGCTTTCAAATACACATGTGCCTAAAAGTAATCCGATACAAAAAACACTCATTACATTACCTACGGATGATGAGGTCGATCCTTCACCTGTAGAACCGATCGAATCACCGATTACAATGGATCATGTCATTCATTTTCTCAAGGACTTTCAAGAGCATTACCAGGCTTCTAATCAATCGATCTTGACATTAGAACAGACACAACAAGAAAATCAACGATTGCGAGAGAACGTTATACATGTAGAAAAGGAACTCGAGAAAACGAAGAAAAATCTCGCGACCATTCAAGATGATTATCAAGCGTTTATTCAAATCATGGATCGGGCCCGAAAAATGACTGTATTAGATGATCAAGGGACATTGAAGTCACCAGCGTTCAAGATGGACAAAAATGGAAACCTGGAACAGATTGCCCAAGGGCAGAATCAATAATCAACAAAAAAACTGACTCCCACTTGAACAGCTGGAGTCAGTTTTTTAATATGTGTTTAAAATCCCAATCGTGCCGTCCGAATACCCAGTTTTGAACCCGCTCTCGGCAGGTGGGTGCTTTGTTCCATGTATTGTACTTCCTTAGTCATTGACATTGTGTCAATTTGGTGAGGCATGCACGCCACTAGGAAACTCTCAAGCTCCCAATAATATAGTTGTTCGGTCAAAACGATTTAGTTAGACGTACACATCAGGATTTATCTTATCTTTGTAAGTTCATCTTACCACATCGACGTGTTTCTTTCAACATGATATTTTTTTAGCAAATGCTTCTATTTTTATTTTGGTGCTATTTTAATGAATTTCATAATACCGGTTTAGTGCAACATCGATACAACATATAGTTTCATTGAACCATTCTTAACTACATGCCGTATCGATGTTGCTGATTTTGGCAATTATGAAATTCATCCTAATGAATTTCATTAATCTATCATTCTTTACTGATTATATGAATCCAATGCATGTTTCGCAGCTCGTTGTTCCGCTTCTTTCTTTGTACGCCCAATACCAACCTTAAATACCTCATCTTGAATGCGGACTTGG
>DATGSG010000113.1:0-32983 GCA_035302925.1 Virgibacillus sp.
TCTTCAGCGGCAGCATCGGATTCAGCGTCCGAAGTCCCCACCTCGTATTCTTCATCAATCCACTCAAAGCGGTCCATTAAATCTTTATAAATCACTTGAAGATCGCTTACCTGATCCATAATCCCTTCGAAGTCCTTGCCAATCTCTTCATCGAGAGTGACTAAATCATCGAGTGTTTCTTTAGCCTGATTCATCTCCTCAATAAAGTCTGTGAACTCCTCTTTAAATTCCGTAAGCTCCTCTTTAAACTCATCGATATCGATCTTGTCTTCAGCATCAGGATCGATAGTCTCTTCATTATCAGATTCGTTATTTTCCTCATCCATTTCTACTAATTCTGATAAAAGTTCTGCCTGTTCATTATTTGAATCTGATTCTCTTGCCTCCATCTCCTCTTCTTCTTCCACCAGTTCTTTTTCAATCTTCTCTAGTGATTTCTCCTTTTCAGTAATACGCTCACTTAATTCCTCCATCTTCTCGACAGCTTCTTCAACGATCTCGACATATTCTATCGAGAGTGTTTCATATGAATCCACATGCTCAACCGTTTCTTCTACTACATTAGCTAATTGCTCTTCAACGTCAATATCATCTTCTCCGTTTTCCCCATCTGTATATTCCGGAATATCTTTTACAGCGATATCATCTAGTGTTTCATAAGCTATTTCTGGATCTTCCCCAATACCCTTGTAAAGTTCCTCCAGTACAGATGTCAGTTCGTCGATTACGCCTCCCATTTCCTCAATATCATGTTCTTTTTCAAGCTCTTCATGAGTTTCTGTGGCATCCGTCATATGCTTCTTAATTTCCTTCAGTAGTTCCCGATCATCCTCTAATCCATCCTTGATTTCATCCAATGATAACAGCGTACCCTCCTCTTCCACATTAGCCATAAATGCCTCTATTTCAGCTTCACTTATACCAACATCCTCACATTCACTCAGATAACATGATTCGATTTCAGCATTTGGTAAATCAATTTCCTCAACGCTTTGAGATGTGACTTCCATCGTGACATCTTCTAAACAAAGCCATCCCACTTCAATGGGATCAAGACATAATCCAGCAAAATCAGGTAAACCACCACCAAGCGTTTTCGCAGATAACTCTTTTATTGGAATTGGACCAGGTGATTTTATAATAATAACCAAGGGTTCTTCACCTTCTCCAACTTCCAAGATTTTCGTTATCTTTAAACCGGTTATGAGTCCCTCTTCGATTTCAACATTACCACCCAGTGCCTCTGCTAAATCCATAGCTCCTTCGACACGATCTGATTCTATGATAAAGCCACCACTATGGCTTTCTTCTGAACTCGGTTCTTCTTCCGCATGGACGACAGGCATGCCTATCGGCTTTAGAAATAATCCACACAGCAACACGAAAATTAAACTACTATAACATAACGTATTCAGTTTTCGTTTATTTTCCATAGAAACTCTCCTATTTTTAAACATCCTGAATGAATTTCATAATTACCATAACAAGCGAAGTCACTTCGATATGTAGTTGTAAACGAATCAATACAACTACTTGTAGGAATGATATAGCTATAAATAGGGATTATGAAATTCATTAATCCTAGATGGATTATGCAATATTAGCCTGTTGATCTTTCACGATAGATTTCTTTTTATCTCCATGATGATCTACATTGTCTTGGTTCGGTTTAACCTCCTGCAATTCCCAACCAATCAAGAGAGCCCCTGCAATGATCCCGAATATTGTACCTACAATAAATCCGCCTAAAGCCCCCATAATGGATAAGACAGACAGGAAGATGCCTATGACCCCAAACACGGTAGAAAATGCGGGATAAATATAAGCTAACACGCCAATGATCAACAATAGACCACCAAAAATAAAGCCGACAAAAACAAAGCTCCCTGGGATGAAGGCGATTTCATATAAGTGAAGCGGAATATACAAAATCATCAATCCTGCAAGTAATAAAAGAGTCGCTCCCCAAAATGGTCGCTTATTTCTCCACTGCTTGAACTTCCCACCAGTCGATACTTTTTCGTATTTACGTTGTATTTTTTCGTCCCTTTTGATTGATCTTTTCAAAGCCCTTGCCTCTTTCTTACTCATGTCTGATCATCCCCCTTCTAGTTTTCGGGACTTTATTTCTCACCATACATTTTCGGTTCATCAATTTTTTCTACTGAAATTTTTGCTCCGTTCAAGCTAACCACTTCTTGGAATAGATAGTCTGTCACGAGAACTGCATCCTTAATATTTACCGTATCTGCATTTTGCGTCCAGTTTTTTGAAAAGTCTTCTGTATTACTCTCTTCAATGGCTAGATTATTAAAGCTTAAGTCGGCATCAATAAATCGAGCATCTTGAATTAAGCCACTTATTTTTGTTGGCCCATCTGCTTTAATATGAATTCTTACCCAACCGCCAGCAGGCATCTTTAAGTCTTTATAAATGTGTAAATTTGTAATTTCGACTTCATCAATGATATTACGTATCATCGGTTCTGCATCGGAATTTCCTGTTTCGCCAATTTCCGGAATTAACTGAAACCCTTTCCCTTCCAACTCATCAAACTCTACATAAAAGTCTCCTATTCCACCAAGTGGCATGGCCAAGGCTGTACCCGTCATTCCGAATATACCAATCAATCCGCCAAGCCCTAAAAAACCAGCAAGTAAAGCAATGGAGAACTTCTTCTTCCAGACTCCACCAACAACTAGCTTACCTTCATTTCCCAAACGTATCACTCCTATAAATTATTTGTTTTCGCATTTTATTCTGCCGTTATGCTGTTTCGCTTTTTTCGTATCCATAAGATAATCAAACCGCCCAACAATAAAGCTCCACCAATCATAATCGGAATCCATAAATTACTCGCTGTTAATGGTAATGTCCCAGCATTTTTTTCTCCTGATGAATCACTACTTTTCCCACCTGATGAGCCATCATTTGAACCTGCTGCTACCCCTTCACCAGAATCATAATTCGATCCTGAACCGCTCCCTTCATTTGGCTCTGAAATATGATCTATATAAATTTCGGCATCAGCTAATGTGACCATATTCTGGAACAAGTAAGCGGTTACAATTTCACCATCTGAAATCGTTACGGTTTCCGCATCATGTGTCCAGTTGTTCTTGAATACATCTTCATCTGACATGCCCTCTGTATTGGTCTGTTTAATAGCCATCTTATCGAATTCCAGATCCGCATCAATAAAACGCGCATCCTGTATCAATCCTTCGATGACAGTAGGTTCATTCGCTTTGATGTTAATTCTTATCCATCCACCAGTCGGCATTTTTAAATCTTTATAAATATGCAAGTTATCAATCACTGCTTTGTCAATCTCATTTCGAACCAATGGTGCATCTGACTCGTTTCCCGTCTCGCCTATTTCTGGATTCAGAGTGAATCCTTCGCCCTCTAGCTTGTCAAAAGACACATGGAAGTCGCCGAATCCACCAAGTGGCATTGCGAAAACAGTGCCGGAAAATCCCATCGCCGCAATGAATGATCCAAATAAGAAAAAGCCACCTAATAAGGCAATTAACAACTTCCTCTTAGCCGTCAATCCAACTGTAACGTCACCATTATCCATCTATACTTCTTCCCTCCTCTTCTACATTTTCAGATTTTATTTTCTTGAAATTCCTTTATGTTGTGTATCTTCAAAAGCGTATAAACTATTCCCATATCCGTTGACTGCGTTCCTTATTCTTTATTATAAAAGACTTCACTCTAAAATATTACCCTACAATTATAGGTTTATTATTTGGTTGCCATTTGCTTCCCTTCAATTGGTGATGCTCAATATAAATTAAAAAGCCCCTATTATTCGGTATCTACCGATAAATAGGGGCTTTCCATTGATCCATATTTTTTTAGCTTGCGAACTCCTCAATTTCTTCGCCTTGTTCTGATTGTCCCTTATACTTGAACATAAATACGAGCAAGGACAACCCGGCAAATAAAGCAAAGTAAATTGATAAAACTCCGATATCCCCCCATACATTCGAAAAACTACCGAGTGTAATAATGTTTTTGAAACCGTCGATTGAGTACGTGAATGGTAAGACTGTACTCAGATTTCGTAATCCCTCTGGTAGCATATGAATAGGTAAATCAGATCCCGTTGTCGATAATTGTAAGACGACAAACACAAGTGCTAATAATCGCCCAATATTACCTGCTAGAGCAACTAAGAATAAAATAATCATTAAGAAAGTTAAACTGACGCCGATTGAGAATAATATAAACATCAGATTGCTTTCAACTTTCAATTGGAGGAACAGTAACGCAAATACTGAAATCAATACGGCTTGCGTAACCGCCAATAGAGAAAGCTTCGCTACTTTACCTGTGAACCATGACATTCCTGATGCTGGCATAACAGCTGGTTTTTCGAATGGTACAATGAAAGACATCGCCAGTATCCCTACAAATAATGCAAGTGTTAAAATATATGGCGCATTCGAGTCACGATAAAATGGGAAGCTATTAATCACTTCACCTTCTAATTCAACCGGCGATGCGAACATCGTCATATTATCATCACTTGGATTTAACTGGCTTGTACTCTCGACTCCACCTTCTAAGCCTTCCGTTAATTCAGCGCTTCCTTCATGAATCTCACCTATTCCATCATCAACCTGTGTCACACCGTCCGTTAAGTCGTCCCAGCCTTTTTCGACTGTTTGGTTTCCATCGCTTAATTGTAAAGCCCCATCATCCAGTTGAGAAGTACCATCTGTGAGCTCCAACCAACCCGAGTGAACGGTCTGATTTCCATCACTAATTTGTGATGATCCATCATGCAGCTGGTTCGCACCAACTGTTAAATCATTCCAACCACTTTTAACCGTTTGGTTTCCATCACTAATTTGTGATGAACCATCATGAAGCTGGTTCGCACCAACTGTTAAATCATTCCAACCACTTTTAACCGTTTGGTTCCCATCACTTACTTGAGATGATCCATCATGAAGCTGATTCGCACCATCTGTTAAATCATTCCAACCACTTTTAACTGTTTGGTTTCCATCACTTACTTGAGATGATCCATCATGCAGCTGGTTCGCACCATCTGTTAAATCATTCCAACCTTGCTTGACGGATGCGTTACCATCTTTGATTTGAGTGGTTCCATCATGTAAAAGCTTAACATTATCTTCCAGTTCCCCCCATCCCTTATTAATGGTCTTCGTTCCGTCAGCAATTTGACCTGCTCCACCTGCCAATGTTTTCGTTCCTTCAGCCAACTCCCCTTGACCATCAACTAGCTGGCCTAAACCACCATCTAGATTTGATAATCCTGCTTGGAAATCGCTGCCTTCCGCTAGTCCATCTCTGATTTCATTCGCACCAGCGACGAGTCTAGCAAAGTCCTCCTTTTTTTCGTCCGTCGTTGCTAAATTTCCCTCAAGCTCTTCCATAATCGTCTGATAGATCACGTTATCTTGGAGACTCGGTTCCGTTAGAGCTAAAAGTTCCAAACCTTGATGTAATTCTTCTATACTCTCGATCGTTTCTAACACACCATCCTCAGCCAATTGCACACCGTCTGCAAGATCTTGACTTCCGGGTGTGAGTCGCCCTGCTAATCCTTCCTTTAATTCGGCACTCCCTTCCTTAGCTGATTCGAGTCCGTCCAATACTTCATTTGCTCCGCTATTTAGCTCTTTCGCACCTGATTTTAATTCAGTTGCTCCATCTGCTAATTCTTGAACATCGCCCGAACTATCTTGAAGTGTGCTTAATAATAAACCTGTTCCGTCATTAACTTCTTTTGCACCTGCTGCTAAGTCAGAAATATCATCCGATTTACCCGTTAAGTTATCGAGTAGCTCACCGGTTCCCGCATTCAGCTCTTTTGCACCATCCGCTAACTTCGAGATATCATCCGATTTACCTGTTAAGTTATCGAGTAACTCCCCGGTTCCTGCATTTAGCTCTTGCGCACCACCCGCTAACTTCGAGATATCACCGGATTTACCTGTTAAGTTATCTAATAACTCCCCGGTTCCCGCATTTAACTCTTGTGAACCTTCTGCTAGCTTTGAGATGTCACCGGATTTACCTGTTAAATTATCGACTAACTCACCGGTTCCTGCATTTAACTCTTCTGAACCTTCCGCTAGTTTCAAAATATCAGCTTGCTTCGTGATTAATGTGTCGAGCATTAACCCTGTCCCATCTTTCAGTTCCCCAGCACCATCTGCTAGTTTACCTACATCATCAGCACTTCCTGTTAATGATTCTAATATTTCAGTTGTTCCATCTTTTAATTGTTTTGATCCATCATTTATTTGCCCTGAACCATCAGCTGCTTCTTCAAACCCATCAGTTACTTGTCCAAGTTGTCCAAAAACATTTCTGACATATGTTTCTGTCACTTGATCTGATAATTGATTACCAAGTGTTTCAATGGCATTATCGGTTACTTGTGCTGCCATGAAATGCAACCCTTCATTTTGGGTAAACTTTAATTCGGGTTTAACTGGATTGGGATCTAAAACGGTTACAACATTAGCGGAAAAGTCTTCCGGGACTTCAATGGTCATATAATAATCCATATTTTCCATTCCCTTTTCTGCTTCTTCTGTTGTTACAAAATCCCATCCTAATATTTTATTACCTTTCAGATTCTCCATTAATTCATTTCCGACATTGACTTCCTCTCCATCGGACATTGCTCCTAGATCATTGTTGACGACAGCAACTGGCAAATTGTCCAAGTTGTCGTATGGACCCCATTTCGGCGATAACATAATCATCGCATAGATCAGTGGTACAAGAATTACGGCAAGAATCGAAATAATAACAGACCTTTTTTCGGCCATCTTTCTAAACTCTGCCGAAATAAATTGTGTTGTTCTCATAGAATCCCCCCTATAGTGGTTACTTGACTGACTCTCTCTATCCAAATCAGTCTGTGATCATCCTCGACATTTATTAACATTAACTTATCATTCATTATAAAAGATATGAATGCGCAATCATACCCGACAACTATAGGGTTTTAGTCTGCTACTCCTCTTCGAGTTAATCGTTTTATGAATACGCCCACACCAAATAATAGACTACCTATGAGAAGCAATAAATATATATTTGTTGCTGTATGTGGTAACTGATCGCCTTGGTCACTTGTTGAACCTGCGTCAGATGCAAGTAACACTTTATCATCCCGAATGGTCTGAACGTGCTCTTTATTTCCTGACTTCACAGGCTTTATCGCTCCTTTTTCTCCTACAACTTCACCTTTGACACCATTCTGATAATCTTGTCCACCTGCTCCTTCCTTACCATCTATTCCATCTTCTCCGTCCTTACCATCTGTTCCAACTTCTCCGTCCTTACCATCTATTCCATCTTCTCCATCCACACCATCTGTTCCGTCTTCCCCGTCCTCACCATCTTCACCTGGTTGTGGATCCGGAGATTTCGCTTCAATGATGTGAACGACACGGGTTATTGTCGCTTCATTTCCTGCCTCATCAACGACTGTATACGTAACGATGTATTCTCCAACTTCAGCTGTATTAACATCGCCCATGATTTCAATTTGATTTGTTATGTCTCCATCAACATGATCTATTGCGGTCGCTCCTTGTTCTTCGTATTTTTCCCCAACTTCAATTTCTAGTGGATTATCTCCTATTAAAGTAAGAAGAGGTGGTTCTATATCAGGATCTTCCACTGGTTCCAAATTTGGTATGATTTGCTCTAAGAAAAGATTCGCAATCACCTCATAACCTTCTTCAGTCGGGTGAATATTATTTGGATTTGGTAGATAGAGCTCATAATTTCCCTCATAGGCTACAAATGTAGGTACATAGGAAGCATCATAATGACCAGTAACGTTATGAATCCTATCATTTAGCATGCCTATTATCGTAATCACAATCTCTTGTAGATCTTCTAAATACGGTAATGCATTGTAGTATCCCATGACATAAATCGGAGCGTCTGGGTTTAATTCAGTTATTTTATCTAAAATAGCATCCATATTTCCCTCAACCTGATCAAGTGCTGCCATCGCATCTTGAATGGCTGCTTCCATTGCTTCCGGATCACTCGTATCGATGGCACCAATATCGACAGCGCCCAATAGATCATTTGCTCCAACATCCAACGTAATAAAATCGGCTGATCTGATTTGTTCTTGAACAACAAGATCGTATTCAACTTGAATCCGAACATCTTTTGTTGTGTATCCACCGATCCCCCGATTCGTTAGATTAATTCCATATCTCGTCTCTGCTTCAATACCCTGTTTAATAAAAAAAGGATAGCCATTTCCAATTGCATATAATGGTGGATCTGTTTTATTTAAAAAACCTGCAGCCAAGGAATCACCAAGAGCCACGTAGTTTAATTCAACACTTTCCCCTTCTTCAGCCATCACATATAATGGACTTACTAAAAAGAAGACGAGTAATGATAATAAAAGGTATTTAAGTAATCGATTTATTAATTTCATAACGTTAACACCTTACCTTCATAGTGGATTATAAAAAAAGGAAGACACAACTACCTTTGTGAAGCGGGTATTTGTGTCTTCCCATATTCATGAATAACACCCTTTTATTGAGGTTATTTATTCAATTGACTCAAATTTAATAAATCGCCTTTTCTCACAAATTCTGCTTCAACAATATAACGGTCTGGTGCGCTACCAATAAATTCAAATGGATAGCAAGTCGATAATGTTAATGTAGGTTCTTCTTTTTCAACGATGACACTCGTATCATGTTCATCCGTAATCCAGGTTTTATTGATTTTGTATTCATAATCTTCGCCTTGATAGCTTACATACACTGCTTCGCCATCTTTCAGGTCGCCGACTGGACGGAACACACTATCTCGATGCCCCGATAAAACGGTATGCCCTCCAAGATCAGGAGTTGTTGTCCATTCACTTTCATATAGGCCAACCCCTTGAGCCAAAGCATCTTTACCTGTACCCATAAACACATCAAACGCTAGATCAACGGATGGAATTACAAGTGTTGCAATTTCTTCCCCATCCACATGATCAATATTCAATGCTTGATCTGGATTAAATATTTCTTCTAAATCCTGATCCTGTTCTAGTACACGGATTGAATCTGAATCAGTTTGTGCATCGCTTACTTCTTTCACTACATCCCCACTCACTTTTGTAACCGATTGCATTCCACTCCAGTGATTGTAACTGAACCACCCGACAATTATCATCCCTGTCACGAGAAAGACAATCCCTAACTTCCGCATATTAGTTCAACGCTTTTCTTCTTATGAAAACAAGTGCTCCCCCTGAAACTGCCATTAATGATCCAATCAGAATCATAAGAGGGGTAGCTGAAGCTGTTTGTGGTAATTTTCCGCCTCCAGTAAGTGAACTACTATTGTCACTACCTGATTTCACATTATCAATTGCACCTTTGGATCCACCTTGGCTAGCTACGCCGTTCGCGCCTTTATCTGCTGGTCCAACTGCACCATCTTTACCGTCTTCTCCGTCTGTGCCGTCTGTGCCGTCTGCGCCATCTTCACCGTCTGCGCCGTCTTGACCATCTGCGCCATCTTCTCCGTCTGCGCCATCTTCTCCGTCTGCACCGTCTTGACCATCTGCGCCATCTTCACCGTCTGCGCCATCTTCTCCATCACCTGGGACTTCCGGCTCTTCTGGCTCTTCTGGTTCTTCCGGCTCTTCTACATCTGCCTCAACTACATTAACTGTACGTGTTGTGGAAACTGTTTCCTCATCCTCACCGTATGTTAACGTATATGTGACTGTATATTCCCCTGCTACACTCGTGTCAACTTCACCTGTAATAACAACGTCTTCATTTTCTTCTCCATCAACTGTGACACCTTCTTCAACATACTCATCGCCAACTTCTAATTCCATTGGATTATCTCCAACAACATCTAGTGCTGGAGCCTCAGGAACTTCTGGCTCTTCTGGTTCTTCACCGTCTTCATCCTCAACATCAATTGTACTCAATAAAGTATCTTGTCCATCATATGCTGTACATGTTACGACAACATCTATAATTCCCATTGCACTTACACTAGTGACAATTGTTCCAGCTGTAATTTCAATCGGTCCCGTTTCGCCAGCTGTCAAATCAACTTGTAGGCTACCCTCTTCTGGAACGCTAAATTCAACTGTTTCATCCTCTTCAGCGATATCAATCGGTCCAAAGGATAATCCGCCTTCAGCTACATTCACAACATCCGATCCTGTACTACTTTCTGTAGCATTTTCAATTTCTAAATCAAATTGAGTTACCTCACCAATTAGTGGGTTTGTTGCCTGCTTTACAAGATCTGTTGCCTCCATACTAATGTCCGTGTAGGAATCTTCAATTGAAAAGTCAGCACCTGGTGCGACTGATTCTGGAACGTCCGAGTGAACCTCAACGTCCATGTCGATATCCACGTCTATTAAACCTGCTGCACTTCCCGTACAATGATACCCGATAGTTTTTGAGGAACTTGCCGCACTTACGGCATTCATTCCACCGCTATACATTAAAAACATCGGTACGACTAACATAATGGCTGATACTTTCTTAAGTAGTTTACTAATCCCAAACGCCTCCTTAGAATTTGCTTGCTTTGTTACCACTCCCTGAAATCTTCTTTATTCCTTGTTTCTTTAATAGCGATCATCTTGATGTTAGTGATGCTCGGCACTCCCTAACATCACCCCCCTCACGTAAGTTGTTGGAATTTTTTTGTACCATTCAATGTTGGAAACATAACCAATAAAAGGATTATATGACGTCGCCCCGGATATGTAAGCGCATCCATCTATACGGTAAAGTATTCCCGAAACACGTAACTAATCCCCTCCTATTATAAGAGTTATATATGGGTTAACCTATCCCTATAAATGGACGGTTTTAACTTTGGGAATGATTATCGACCCTACTTTAATATGAATGGATGATTATTTTACCTTTTTTGTTCTACGGTAAAACTAGAGTGGATCATGGTATTCTTTTCTCTTGCCCATGAACTTATCCATCTTATTTTCCCTACTAGTTCTTTTAAACTATATAAAATATCCAACTATCAAACTTCCTACCTATAAGTATAGTGTTTGTTTATGATCAAACCCATTCCGTAATTTGTAGTAGTTTTAAATTCCTCTCTTATCCGCATCCCTACAATCCAACAATCCTAAAACACCAAACAGACTGTGACATGAGTTTACTCATAAAGAACTTCAGAGTAGAATATGCTTATAAAAGTTCTCTCACGCTTAATTTCCACATTCCGAATTATCCGTATATTCTATTTTATGGTTGTTATATAACAATGTAAGCGTTATAATAGAAGGCATCAGGAAGTGGATTTATGTTCACTTGCCGATTGGCCGTTGTAAGGAAAAGCCATTCAGGTTATTTTAAGTAATTTTTATAGGGGGGAAGAAACACATTGTCTATTACACTTGACCACCATATGGAAACTATATTTCAGAATGGACTTAAAATTGTTAGGATGCACGAGAAACCAATTTTAAAGGAATGGGAACAGATTGTGTTACACCTCCAGCATGTGGGTGAAAAGTCAACGAAAAGCGCGGAAGTGACGATTAAACTTTTTTCCGATTATCTTTTCAATGCAGATAATCTGAATCAGACGATGTTGAAAGATTTGGAACCTGCGCCTCACAACAACCCAACGTCTTTTCAAACGAATCAATTTATTATAACGTTGCTAGAAAACGCTGTACACAAAGTAACACAAAGGGAGACTGATTATTCACACCAGGATCATCAGGCCGTCCAATATTTATTTTCAACGATTAGTGAACATATTTTAACACATCCATACCAAAAGCATTTTGCGATTGATTCATTTCTAAAGCACCTTGTCTCCTCACAACAATTACCTATTGAATGGGCAGCCATCCTTATTAAAAAGGATCATAAATTTGTTGTTGAAAAGTGGTTTAATGAGAAGGATCAAGACTTATTACTAGGTAATGATGAATTAGAAGCGGATACGATTTATTCCTTATCGGAAATGCTCCTAAAACAGATGTCACAAGGGCAGACAAGACACCGAAATGTATTACCTGTACCATATGAAGATGGCACCTTATTATTATGTATTAATAAAGAAGATACTTCGCATATCATTCCATTTATCACGTATTCTTTACAAGTATTTAAAAATGGTCGAGATGCCTTAAAAATAAAGCGACAAGAACGACAGTGGAAAGACTCTGTCATTATGTTTAATGAAACGATGATCCGTTCAACAACGTACGAAAACGCTATCGAAAATATTGCAGCTGGCTTTGTTAACTACTTACCTTTTGAACGTTGTGCCTTGTTCTCTTATTCTCATAATGATCAGATGAGTTTTGGGCTTTATGGACATCGGCTTGATATTCATGCCATCCAAAACATTACTGAGAATATGGACAATTTACCATTAATCCAAGATAAGCTAGAGATGATCCAACTTTTTGGGAAAAGCATGAATTATATACAACCTTTATATGTTTCGGATGCAACAAAGGGGTTTCCTAAACAATATGTAGATCAATTTAATTTAAGTTCGCTTGTCATCGCACCAATTTTCACCTCTTCCAATAAACTAATTGGTGCAGCTCTTCTAGACCAAGGACCTGATGTGCACTTTAAAGTCGCACAAGAAACCTTTTCAGCGCTCATCAAATTTGGCCAAAGTGCTGGTGAAATTTTAAACAAATATGAGACTGCTAGTACGGATCAAAATATGATTCAAAAGGTACATTTATCACCTCGTGAAACAGAAGTCCTAAAATTAATGGCTGCAGGTGAATCAACGAATGAGGCAGCAGGTGCTTTACATTTAAGTGAATATACGGTACGAGATTATGTTTCATCCATTATGCAAAAGTTAGAAGCGAGAAATCGTACAGAGGCTGTTGCAAGAGCGATACGTGACGGAATCATCTAAACTATCCTTCATGATTATCTGTCACCTCTCCCTTTTCATTCCTTTTTCAAAAGCGATACTGCAAAATCATCATGACAGCGGCCCAAGCGAGTGGCTAACAGAATATACGATATGGCATTTATAGAAAGTGGGCATGTATGTGTCCACTTTTTTGTTCGTCATAAAGGGCGGAGGCTCCCTTCGAAACCCCCGTTTCTCTATGGCGCAATTTTATGAAGGATGATAGTAATCATATGATTCAATTTAACCGCTTTTTGCTGTTGGAGCCGCTTCTTTTCCAACTTCAGTCTTCTTGTCCTCAGCATATGTTGCATCAATTAGATCTTTGTATTTATTTTCTACAATATTGTATCGTAATGATAGTTTAGGAGTTAATTCTCCGCTATCAATCGTCCATTCATCACTTGCAATAACTACTTTTTTCGGTATCGAATAATTGATAAATGACTCTGTTAACCGTCGCACCTCTTCTTCCAGCAGATCGATCACGATTTTATGTCGACAGATTTCTTCATTGGATTCCGAGCGAATTCCATTCCGCTTTGCCCATGGTATTAAATTCTCATAGGAAGGATTGATGAGGCAAATGACATATCGTCGATTATCGCCAATCAACAGTGACTGCTCAATATAAAAACTTTCATTAATCGCGCTCTCAATCGGCGCAGGGGGGACATTCATCCCTGTTGATAATACTAAAATCCGTTTCTTACGATCGATAACCTTTAAATAACCCTGTGAATCCATTTCACCAATATCACCCGTATGGAACCAACCGTCAACAATTGATTCAGCCGTTGCTTCCGGATTATTATAGTACCCTTTCATAACACTTGGTCCTTTGACGAGTATTTCCCCATCATCGGCAATTCGACAGTGTAGATTTGGCAACACTTTACCAACCGTTCCTGCCCTTGCCTCGATCATCGGATTCGTTGTCACAACTGGAGAAGTCTCTGTTAATCCATATCCTTCTAAAATCGGTAAATCTAGCGACCAGAAGAATTTAGCCAGTTCTGGATTTAATGTTCCACCACCAGAAACCATCCCACGTAATCGACCTCCTAATTGTCCTTTTACAGTCTGGAAAACAAGCCGATCCGCGATTTTCCATTTTCGGAAGAGCTTCTTCGGTAAATAACTCTGTCTTAAAAAGTCATCCATTGGCGCATCAAGATATCTTTCATATCGTTCCGCACCGATCGATACGGCCCAGTTAAATATCTTCCTTTTAATCGCTGATCCTTGATCGATTTCATCGCGTATTTGAGCATATACTTTTTCAAATAAGAGCGGTACACTCGTGAGTACGGTCGGCTTAACTTCTTTTAAGTTTTCAGGTATCGTTTGAATACTTTCTGCATAAGCAATGGTAACCCCTACTGACATCGGCATATAATGTCCAGCCATTCGTTCAAATACATGTGATAGTGGCAAATATGATAAGGCTATATCCTCGGGGACAAGCTCAATTAACCAGAATTGAACGCCTTCTAGATTTGCTAACATATTACCGTGGGTGAGCATAGCCCCTTTCGGATTTCCAGTCGTCCCTGACGTATGAATAATCGTAAGCAAATGGTCACGTGTTAGCTGACGCCACCCCTTTTCCCAATCAGCCAGTTTGTTTTGCTCTCCTAACTCTTCCAGCTCCGTAAAAGTAAGATCTCCTGATTGCTTCTGATCTTCATAAGCTTTCCCTGGATACATCATAATTTTATAATCAAGAATCGCTTTACTATCCAAGACCTTATCCCATTGCTCTTCGTCTTCGATAACGATGGCCCGTACATGAGCGTTCTTTATTGTATAGGCAATTTTATCTGGTGGTAATGTCGGATAAATGGGCACAGAAACTGCTCCCAAACTCGCCAGCGCATAATCCGTGATTCCCCACATTGGATTACTATTCGATAAAATGGCTACCTTATCATCTTTTCTAATCCCTAAGTGTGCCAACCCGGAGGCGGTATGATCAACTTTCTCCCAAAACTCTCCATATGTCATCTTTTGATAGACACCATCTATTTTCCACATAAAGACATCTTTATCTGGAAAGCGTTCGACCGTATTACTCAGCATCTCCACTACGTTATTCACTTTCATACAGAACTCCTCCTATTTTTCGTTCAAAAATCCCCTAATTGCTGAGTTGATCATTCATTATGTTTTTGTTGCATCTGCTTCTCGCTTTTTCGCTCGTTGCGTTAGATGTGCATCAAGTTCTTCTGCACTTGAGTAATCTTTTGCCCGATTGACCTGACCTTTTCTAATTTCAAATTGGCGTTTCGCATAGGTCCTCATTCCGTCAGCATCAAAGTCGAGACGTGATTCCGTCCATTCTTGTGCCATTTGAATTTCGTATAATGAGGTTAGATATTCGACAACTCCATAGGCATCTGGCCACAGTTCATCCATAAAATCAATGAACACTTTATGGTTCTTTTCATTGCCAGCTATGAGTCGCTGGATCGTATAGATTCCAAACTGCATATGCCTTCCTTCATCTTGATTCAAATGATCGATGCCTTTTAATATGCCCGGAAAATAGTCCGCCTTTTTAAATATTTGTCTAAATGAATGATAGCCTGATTCAGCTAAAATCCCTTCAACGACCATATTATAAATAGTAGCTGCACGAATGATTGCTTCAGGTGAATCGTCTGTCAATAAGCGATTCATTGTTTCGGGTAACTTTTCATAAAAAATGCTTTTATAGCTATCACTATGAAAAACAGTCAGATCCATTTCCCCAATCCCCACAGCATTTTGCCAGCGGGAAAACATTTCTGTATGTTTCGCTTCATCAAACATAAAGGTCGTTAAAAACATCGTGTCCTCCAAGCGTCCTTGATGAGCAATTGCTGATACCATCGGTAATATATCAACGGTAACCGCTTCTTCACCTGCTGCAAAGGATGAGACAAGTGGCAATGCCGTAATTTTTTCATCTTCGCTCATATTCTCAAAGTCCAGTTTATCCTGACTAAAATCAATGTCATCTGGATCCCATTTACCGTTCCTTTTTGCCTTTTGGTATAGTCTAAACATCGGTGCATCCCAATTCAGCTGACTTTCTACCGTTTGAAACTTCTTTTCACTCATCAATTCATTCCTCCTATAGATTTATATTCGGAAACTCATGATGTTGAACATTGTTGGCTTTATAAAGCAAGCTGTTCCTGGCAAATCAACTTCTTGGCAACCTGACTGTTCAGAGTCGGGACCCCATCACATTTTATGAGGTCCCATAATGCTCATGTGTAGACAACAACTGTTAAAAGGTAAGAGAATTGAGGACCGTTTGAAGCTTTAAGGCAAGACCCATATTCCCCTTAATCTTCAACTTTCCACTCATAAAGGCTCCCGTCGGATTCAATGTTCCAGCAACCATCAAGCGATAATCATCTAAATCAATTGTAAATGTACAATTCGGATCTTGGTGGACTCCTTCAACCGCACGGGCTCCGTCTTCTTCAATGATCATTTGATATGTTCCCGTTTCCTCACCGGTTAGGTTGAATTGATAAACCCCTTCCCGCCCTTCCGTTGCACTCGGATCAAACTTTAATGCCGCATCAATCATGTCAAATACTTCTTTTCCACTTGGCGCTACTATTTCCACTTTGTTTTCCTCCTTCCTCCAATTAATGGCAAGCGCTTACAACCTCTCAATAATTGTAGCAGTTGCCATTCCAAAACCTATACACATTACTTGGAGCCCGTATCTTCCATTCGTATCTTCTAATGTGTGTAGCATTGTTGTGGCAATACGCGCCCCACTTGCACCTAATGGATGGCCTAATGCGATGGCACCCCCACGTGGATTCACTTTCCTCATATCAGGGTTGAATTCTTTTTCCCATGCTTTCACAACCGAAGCAAATGCCTCATTTATTTCAATGGTATCCATTTGGTCAATCGTTAATCCCGCTTGTTCTAATGCTTTTTTCGTGGCGGGAATGACACCGGTTAACATGATGACAGGATCTTCCCCGACAGCAACACGTGTCAAAATTCGTGCGCGCGGTCTTATATTGAGCTCGACAGCTTTGGTATCCGACATTAATAATAAACCGGATGCACCATCACTCATTTGACTTGCATTTCCTGCCGTTATGACACCATCATCTGGTTGGAATGACGGTGTTAAACTGCCCAACTTTTCGAGTGATGTATCTCTACGAATCCCTTCATCATAGCTGAATTCGTCCCCATCAATCGTGACGGGCAAGATTTCGCGTTTAAATTGTCCATTATCTGTTGCTTCTGCTGCTCTTCGATGACTTTCTAATGAAAGTTCATCTAATTCTTCACGTGTTAACTCCCATTGGCTGGCAATCATTTCTGCGGAAAAACCTTGAGGAATAATATTATACTGATTTACGAGATCATCACTAAAACCTCCCATATCCGATCCCATTGGTATACGGGTCATATTTTCAACACCACAAGCAATCACGATATCTGCATCTCCAGCCAGGATCTGTTGGGAGGCACTATGAATCGCTTGTTGGCTGGATCCACACATTCTATTTAATGAATAAGCGGGGACCTCTACTGGAAAACCGGCCGCAAGAACAGCCATCCGTCCAATATTGCCACCTTGTTCATCTGTCATCGTCACACAACCTGTAACGACCTCCTCAACCTCACCCGCTGAAACATCATTTCTTTTGACCAATTCCTTTAAAATAGGGGTGAGCATATCAACGGGATGTGTGTCAGCAAACATTCCCTTTCTACGGCCTGTTGCTGTTCGTAAGGCATCAACAATTACTACTTCTGTCATGAATGAACCTCCTACTTCTTGATTCTTTTTATTATTTAAAAGGTAAACAGTTCAATCCCACCTGTAACTGGAAGACCGATTCCGGTAATATATTTCGCTTTATCAGACACGAGAAAAGTGATCGCATTCGCAATATCTTCTGGATCACCTGGTTTTTTTAATGCTGTTCGTTGGATCATGCGTTCATTCATATCTGGATTTGACATATGAAAGGCTTCCGTACCGATAATCCCAGGTACAATGGCGTTTACATTAATATTATGACGAGCACCTTCCAATGCCATGCTTTTCGTAAAGCTCAAAAGGCCCCCTTTAGTTGCTGCATAACTTGCTTGACCGAATCCACCAGAAACCCCAACAATCGAAGACATATTAATAACCTTTCCACCCTTATTTTCCTTCATATAGGGCCAAACGGCTTTCGTACAGTTATAGGCACCTGTTAAATTTACATGTAAATCACGTTCCCAAAAATCGTCATTTTGATTTTCAATTTGGGAAATATGATCCAATGTACCCGCGTTATTAATCAAAATATCAATCTGGCCAAATTCTTCAACGACCTTTTTAAAAACCGCTTTTACCTCTTCCTGATCCGTCACATCCATCTTAATCGCAAAGGAGCGTCGTCCCATGTCCTGGATTTCCTTGGCGGTTTTATCGGCATAGATCACATCTGTGCTCTGCATCACTTGGGCAATCGGTCCGTATTTCTCCGCTTGTTTCTCGCTCTCTTCCATATCTGATTCAATTAAGATATCTGTAATGACGACATCTGCTCCTGCTTCTGCCAAAGCCAATGCATCAGCCCGACCTAATCCACGGGAAGCACCTGTCACAACCGCAACTTTCCCTTTTAACATTTCATTCCATGATGACATCTCAATCCCACCTTCTTTATAAAAACCATCTGCTTTCGATCTATCTATAGAGAAACCAAACAGGCCAACGAAAGATGTCTTCCTGTTCATTCATTTTCAGTATGTCAATGAATTTCATAATACCGGTTTAGTGCATCACCGCTACAATATATAGTTTCGATGAACCGTTCTTAACTACATACTGTATCGATGTAGCTATTTTTGGTAATTATGAAATTCATTCTATGTAAATGATACTTTATTTCAAACTAGAAATTGTGGTTTTTCCTTTTGAAAAAACGCGGCTAATCCAATTCCTGGTTCGTCTGATTCAAATGTTCTAGAAAAGGCGTTCGCTTCAAATTCCAGGCCGTCTTCTAAACTTCCTTCTGCAAGGTGAATCGCTTGTTTTGCCAATCCCATTGAATGAACGGCACCTTCTGATAGTTGTTCTGAAAACGATGTCGTGACAGCTTCCATGTCCTCCGGCGAAGCTACTTTTGTAAGTAAGCCAACATCAAGTGCTTCTTGAGGTTCTAATTGTTTAGCTGTAAATATCAATTCTGTTGCTTTAGCACGACCTAATAACTTGGTCATGCGTTGCGTCCCACCAGCACCAGGAATAATTCCTAAGGACAGTTCAGTTAAGCCAATTCTCCCTTGTGACATAATTCTAAAATCACATGCCATGGCAAACTCACATCCCCCACCTAATGCATGACCATTAATGGCAGCGATGATTGGTTTCGGCATATCAGCATACTTCTGAAAACAAGCTTGCATTTTTTTGCTTTGTGTAGCGATTGGGTTTTCATCCGCTGCTAATTCATCGCCTCCTTGCATGAGCCCTTGCAAATCGGCTCCCGCTAGAAAAGTTTTCGGATGATTTGAAGTGACAACAATGACACGGACCGATTCATCGGCTTCCAATTCATCTGCCACCGCTCCAAGTTCATCCATTAGTTCCGTGCCAATGGCATTGGCTGGTGGATTATCAACAATTACCCACGCGACACCTTTATTTCGTTTTTCTACTGATAATGTTTTGTATGGCATTGAATCCCCTCCTTTATTTGCCGTTCATTACACTCTAATTTCGAATGGAGCATATTGACGACGTGCAATAACGAGATGTTGAATTTCGTTCGTTCCTTCAAAAATATCGAAGACTTTAACATCGCGGTATAATTTTTCAACGATCTGTCCATCTAAGCCTGAAGGGCCAAGTAATTCTAAGCATTTCGCACAAACATCTAAGGCCATCTGACCAGAATATGCTTTACACATCGCAGCCTCATAGGCATTCTCCAAGCCCATATCTGCTTTCCAAGCAGCCTCCCATGTGAGTAATCGGGCAGCATCGATATCTTGTTTTGCTTCCGCAAGAATCTCTGAAGCCAATCGATAATAACGTCCGCTTTTTGGATAATCTTGTTTCACAACATCTAATGTATGTTCGTAAGCAGCCCGTGCAATACCAATCGCCATCGATGCGACAATTGGGCGGGTACTATCAAAGGTCTTCATCGCCACTCTAAACCCACCAGATGGATTGGAACTACTTTCTTCATAGAGTTCCTCGCCGCCAAGTAAGTTTTCCGTCGGTACGAAACAGTCTTCAAATAATAATTCTGCTGTTTCATTTGCTCGTAGCCCCATCTTCTTCACAAGACGTGAGCAACTATATCCAGGCGTCCCTTTTTCAACAACGAAAGCTCGCTGTCCTGCACGTCCTAACTTACGGTCAACCGTAGCAAAGACAACAACCCATGATGCGCGTCCTCCATTCGTAATGAAAATCTTCTGCCCATTAAGCACATAGCCACCTGCGACTTTTTTGGCAGTCATTTGTACGGCCGATGCATCTGAGCCTGCTTCAGGTTCTGTTAAAGCATATGCACCCCAGCGTGGTTTCTCATTTGTAAAGATCGACAGGAATCGCTCCTGTTGTTCGGGTGTTCCACTACTTTGGATCGGTGGACCACCAAGACCAGCACCAGGTAGAGACAATGCAATCGCTGGATCACCCCAAGCCATTTCCTCGGTTGCTAATACACCGAGCCGATTTCCTTCACGCTCTTTCTTTGGTCCTTTACTCGTTTTTTCCTTGTCACCACCACTAAAGGAGGATGTATTTAAATGAATGCCCATTTGATTCACCATATCAAGCCACTCTTCGGGAATCGCTTCTAAGCGATCCGATTCCAATGAGATGGGACGTATTTCATTTTTGGCAAACCAATGCGTCATTTCTTTAATTTGTTGTTGTTGTTCTGATAATTCAAATGAAATCATGTGACAGCCACCTCTTCCTTCTCCGCAATCAGCTGCTCCCCATATGTCGTTAGCAAATCTCTTTCACTACCATATAATGCAACTTGTGCTTGGGCATCCCGCATCCATTTTTCGACTGGAAACTCCTGGACGAATCCATGACCACCTAATAATTGTACGGCAGAATCCGTGACATACCTTACAGACCGATGTGCTCGATATAACGCCCGTAATGAATAGGATTCCATCGCTTCATCAACTTCATCAATCTTGACGGCCGCTTCCCAGACAAGATGATTCACAATTTTTGTCTCAATCGCCATTTTTGCGATTCGGAATGAAACCCCTTGAAACTTCGCAATGACTTGACCAAAAGCCTTTCTTTCCGCGGTATACTCCGTGGCATAATCAAGCGCAGCTTCCATTAAGCCTGTTTGCTTTGCTGCTTGAAGAACCCTGACACGGGATTGAACGGCTTTGATCAATAAAGTCGCTTCTTTTCCGCTTGCTAAGACATGGCTGTTCCCCACCTTAACATGGTCAAATATAAGCTTCGCAATGCCAGATGATAATAAACCAAGACGATAATCGCCTTCTTCTACTTGCCATGCTTGCTCAGATTGATCCAACCAAAGAATGACGTCCTCCCCTTGCTGGTCCGTTGCTAAGACAGCAATATAATCAGCAAATTCCGCTAAACGGATTGGTTGTGATGTCCCATGAAGAATATACTCAGAACCTACCTGTTCAACTGTCAAACTTCCCCATGGCATCTCAGGATCGCTACCATCTAATAAGGCAATAGTTGGGTTTTCAGCTGTCAGCCTTTCCTTATACGAACCGAGTGCTTGATGATCATCAAGAAGACGAATCAATGAAGCGGCATCTCCCACCCCTGGAATTCCTTGAAGTGTACCTAAATCACCATAAGCAAGCGCTTGCAAAACTTGCACCTGTGAAATGAGGGGCAACTCGAGCCCGCCCCAACTTTCCGGAAGTTCGAGTGTTGTTAATCCGATATCCGTTAATTCTTTCACTGTTTTTTCATCAACCTGATGATTGTCTTCGCACTCCCTTGCTTTTGGGCGAATGCTATCTTTTGCGAAATCCTTTGCTACATCGACAAAAGATAATTCATCTTCTGACGGACGAAATGAAATCATCGCTGTCCCTCCTTTTCAACAATCTAAGTTGTTATTTTTTAGCTTTATTAAACTCTGAAAGAAGACTTTGTAACTTCAGGGCAAGTCCCATATTCCCTTTTACCTTCAGGCGTCCTGTCATAAACGCTTGTGTTCCATTTAAATCTCCCGTAGACATTTTTATAAAATCTGCCGCTTTCATTGTCATTGTACAATCGGCATCCTCTTTTTCTCCTTCAGTAGAATAACTATCCGCACCATTTAATATGAGTTGATAAGTACCTTCATCGCCTAAATTAAATTGGTAAGTGGCATTTAGCCCATCTATCACACTCGGATCCTCTTTAATCGCCGTATCAATCTCTGTAAAAACATCATTTAGTTCTGTCATGTTATTTCCTCCTTGGAAAGTTAAAGTGAGTACCTCTAAATCATCCTTTTAAAGGCCTATCTCTATCATAGATATGTAATCTAAAAAAACATATTCCGTTTTATGTCGGGGGGTCAAATGGATATATAAAATGAACCCTAAGTTTGTATGGAAAAGAATAAAGGGGGTCTTTTATTTCATTCTCGATAGCACGAACGAACAAAGTTTTTTCGCGAAAATGAGCCAAATGTGATCAACTCAAGCCGAACTTTTTCCGGGAAGATTTGCTGAACAATTTCCGTGTCACGATATCCTTGGTCATATAACTTAATAACTGCTGATTTTGTCGTTTGCAAATAATCCAGTTTTTCTAAGATCTTCTCCTTCGCATAGACGACAACCCCTTCATGGGCGCAAAAAATAGTATCAACATCCAAGGTAGATAATTTTTCTAAGGATTCAATATAGGAAGGAATGGACTCGCTTTTTAAGGCGACTTTCGGATAAGGGGTGACATATAAGTCACCGGTGAATAACCATTTTTGATTCGGCTCATAAAAACAAACATGGTCTATCGTATGACCCGGCGTTTCAATCGGATGAAATTCATAGTTCGACGTTTTTATAATCTCGGGAAAAGGATAAACGGTAACATCTTCCTTTAAACTTGTGAGAAATCGAAGATACTTGGGTAAATACTTCCCTTTTTCGATCCATGGAATCATTGTTTCATGGCAATAGATGGGAATGTTTTTTTGCGTTGCCAACCAGGGCACCATTCCCATATGATCTTCATGATGATGTGTAATGACAACTTGTTCAATATCCCAAGATCGAAACAGTTTTTTCAACTTTAGGGTGCGTAGTCTTGGCCCTGTATCAATGAGCAGCCCATCAATAAAATACAAATAAATAGCTAATCTCGGATAGAGAGGATTAACGGCGATTTTTACGACTTCTAGATCATCATATTTCATATTGCCCATGCAAACTCCTCCTTCTTCATCTATTAGATACGAATTGGGGTTCATTGGCTATCCCTTAAAATGAAGGGGTAATAGTAAACGGCTTCCCATAGGGACCAGAAAACCGCTTACGGTAAAAGAAGGTTTTTTGTTCCTGCAATCAATCTGATCCACTCTATTTGTATTCACCCCTTTAAATTCTCCGGTAACTCATGGATCGAAGCGATGAGTACGTTCAACTTTCCTTCAATTCGGTGTAACAAATAAAATGTAACGACAATTGGAAAACCTACATCCGTCAAAACAGATACCCATGTTTCCATATAACGCCCCTCCTTATCATAGATACTCTGTCATTTTATAGCAACAGGCCAGCTACCGGAACACTGGCCTGTCCCTTGTCTGTCAATAATTAGTCAAGCTCAATTTCATCAATCACATTTTCAATAATGCGGGCACTCTTTTTGGTCATTAAATCTCCACCAGAAGATTCAAACGCATTCTGTTCAATGATGTCGTCCATTGCTGCGTTCACCGTTCCGGCATCAACAGGTTCAACAGGATGATCCAATGAGTATTTAACTGTTTTACCATCTTCATTTTCAAAAAAGAGTTCGATTCTCTTCATTTTTTTCCCTCCTCCCCACTCTCAATAAAAGGATTATCCTTCCTCCTCTGTCTCCACAATTTCAGAGTTGTCCCGGCGTTCAATTGAATACAGTGGGAGCTCTTGTAATTGCGTAAAAGCCCCTGCTACGACAAATAGTTGATCCGCATTGGCACTTACTTTGACATTATTAAAGCTTTTCGACTTGTACATCGGATTTCCTGTTTCCTCATCCTCACCCTCATACAATACCAATCGCAATGTTGATGAAACTGGTTCTGCCATTGCCATATCGCTCACCTCCCTTCACAACTATAATCGTGTGAGAGGCGAATAAAGTGGCATGTGCAAGTCTTTTTATAAAAACGTCAAAAAACCGAAGATAATAAGGGAGATTTTATTGATAAAGGATGATCATAATGGGTGGATCTGAAGCTATAAGGTTATTGAGTTATTCAATCAACCTGCTATAATTATAGTTGTAAGAACCTTTCGAATAAGGAGAATTCAAATGGGGAATATTGTCAACATTGTACAGTCACAAGTGATTGCATCCGTAAAGGACGAAGAGGATATTCAAAAGGCAATTCAAGCCGATTCCAATATTATTTTTCTGTTAACAGGGAATTTAGTCACGACCAATATATATGTAGACCAATTAAAAGAAGCGAAAAAAACTACATTCATTCACATTGACTTTATTGATGGACTTTCAAGTTCGCGAGCAGCTATTAAATATATAGCTGATGTATGGAAGCCGAAAGGGATCATCACTACCCGTAGTCATTTAATTAAATTTGCAAAAGAAGAGGGGTTAATGGCGATTCAGAGAATCTTTTTAATCGACCGAAATGCAATGAAAAAGGGCATTAATATTGCACATAGTAGTAAACCTGATGCCATTGAAATCCTTCCTGGTATTATGCCTAACATCATTGATGAAATAACGAGAACAACTTATCTTCCAGTCATAGCTGGTGGTTTAATAAGCAATAAAGAGGAAATACTAAATGGCCTAAAATCAGGCGCTTTAGCTATTTCCTCTGGAGATCCAACATTATGGAATCTTAATTTATAAATCAACTACGCTTTTAATACTGTCTAATACAATGGTAGGTTGATCATCTGAATCCTGTAACATTTTCCTTGTCGTGATACCCGTCATCACCAAAACGGATTGCAAATTATAGTTATTCCCCATTTTTATATCAGTTTCCAAACGATCACCAACAATAAAGCATTGTTCTTTTGGCAATTTCAAAATATCAGAAACAATGAATTGAGCAGCAAGTTGTGATGGTTTTCCTAGGATTAACTCTACCTTTTCACCAGTTGATCCTTCCAACGCACCTATCATTGCCCCACAATCGGGAATTTGCCCATCTTCAATAGGGCAAGTACGGTCGGGATTCGTCGCAATAATTTTTGCCCCATTTCGCCATGCTTGAAAAGCATGATTCAACTTTTCATATGTGAATTGCCGGTCCCAACCTAATACTACATAACTAGCCTCATTATAGTCGTTTGTAATGATGATGTTCATTTTTTCCAATTTATCATAAAGGGGCTTTTCACCAATCACCAACACCTTCTCGCCCTTTTTTAGATTAAACTGTAAATACCGTCCAACTAAAAGATTCGAATTAATAACCTCACTTTTAGTAGCCTTTATTCCTAGTTTTTTTAATTTTTCTACATAATCATGAATTGTTTCAATCGATTTATTAGTTAAAAACACTACTTTATCCCCTCTTTTTCTTAGATGGTCTATTGCTTCAGCAGCGCCTTCAACTAAGTTGTTATCGATATATACAGTTCCATCTAAATCGAAGATAAACCCCTTTTGCAAATCTTCCTCCTCCTTACTGTACAATCATTGCTTGTTTGTAAAGAAGTTAGCTATTCCTTGTAAAACTAACACTAATACGACTAAGACAATAGACATCGCGGCCGCTGAGTAATACTCGGCTCTAAGTATATTTTGGAAAATAGCCAAACTCATTGGCGCCCAATCGGCAGGAGCCATTAAAATCGTAACACTCGTCTCTTTAATTACAGTGATAAAGACTAAAATTGATCCAGCTGCAATCCCAGGAATCATGAGCGGACCAATAACCGTGATGGCTGCAGTTAGTGTACTTGCACCAAGGCTAACCGCCGCTTCCTCAATATCTGTTTTAATCGATTTCATCGTTCCAACTGTTGATCTAACCATGTATGGAAGTCGCCTAATGGAGTAAGCAACAATCAATATGAATGCTGTCCCTGTTAATTGAAACGGGGCCACATTAAAGGTTTGGATTAAGGCAATCCCAAATGCTATTCCAGGAACAATTAACGGAATGGTAGTCATGAAATCCAACACTGTTGAATTTTGTCGGACAATAAAATAAGATACAAATACGGCGATAACAATACTTAGGACAAGTGCCCCTAAGGCTAGGATAATACTATTTTGTATATTTCCTAATGATGAAGTAAAGATTGTTTTATAATGTTCTAATGTATAACCTGTTGGTAACGGATCTTTCCCCCATGTTGTCGCAATTGATTGCAGAAACACCGTCAACATCGCTAACACTGGAACAATAACGACGATTCCCGAAAACATCGTCAAAAGAGCTGATATAAATTTATTTTCATTTAATTTAACCTGTTTTGGCTTACCAGAAACGGATTCATAATTCTTATCTTTAAAGAAGTAATTTTGGAGAAAGAAAACAAACCCGGCTACAGCAATCATAATAACAGTTAATATAGCAGCTCCACCCCAGTTAAAGAATCCGGATATTTCCCGATAGGCTTCTACTACTAATAGATTCAAATCTGTGGGTGCTAAAATGATTGGTGTTCCAAAGTCAGAAAAACTTACGGCAAAAATAACTAATGCTGTTGATAATATACCTGGAATCACCAATGGAAAGGTTACCGTTGAGAACGTAAGCCATCCTTTCGATCCCATGCTTCTAGAAGCCTCTTCCAAAGAAACATCACTTATTTTAAAAGCTGCGACCATAGGCCAAAGTGCATAAGGAAAGAAGAAAAAGATTTGAACGATCGCAATTCCTGTTAATGAATATGGATCGAGAAAAAGCCCTTCCCCGCCTAAGGCTTGATATATGTACGTGACCCAGCCTGATCTACCGAACATAATAATAAATGCATAACCAGATATAAATGTTGGTACAATTAGTGGAATAACACATAATGCACTAATTATCTTTTTAAAAGGCATTTTTGTTCTCGCTATTCCATATGCCATCGGGATACACATGAGCAAGACGATAACCGATACAATCGTAGACAAATATACACTATTCTTTAAGGCTACAAAATAATGCCCTTTTGATAAAATTGCTTGATAGTTATCGAGTGTTGAATTCTTAAATTGCTCAATCGTAATTTGTAGCGTATCCAAACTAATGAAGGAACCAAAAATGTTGATTGGCTCATCTGTAAAGCTTACTAAAAAGACTGACAGCAAGGGGATAATTAGAAATAGGCCAAAAAAACCATAGATTAGATATTTAACGATTCCAATCCCACTTAATTTTTTTGTCAATCGCTTCATATTAACAACACCCTTTCAGGTGAAATCCCTAATTTTACTGGTGACCCGCTCTCTAATATACTCTTCCCTGACTCATATGTCGTATCTGCAACGATCGTATATTCCCCAACCTTAATATCATACCGTACTGTCGATCCAAGATATGTGGAGAATTGTATTTCCCCTTCGAAATAGTTATCATACTCAATTGAATCCTTCGTGATGACATTGATATTCTCCGGTCTAATAATCACCCGCACATCTTCTTTATCGGTATTTGTTACAGATTGAATGGTTTGATTTTCTATTTGGACAAGGGAGACACCATCTTCTCGGCTTAACACTTTACCAGGTATATCATTTGAAGTTCCGACAAAATCGGCGATAAAAGGTGATTCTGGATTACTATATAGATCTGTGGGTGTACCTGTCTGTATAATTTCCCCATCTTTCATAACTGCTACACGATCAGCCATACTCATTGCTTCTTCTTGGTCGTGTGTTACGAAGATCGTTGTAATCTTAAGGTCCTGTTGTATTTTCCTAATCGTATTTCTCATCGTATGTCGTAATTTTTGGTCTAAATTAGATAATGGTTCATCCATAAGTAATACTTCGGGCTCCATCACTAAGGCCCTGGCAAGCGCCACCCTTTGTTGTTGCCCACCAGAAAGTTCACTTGTTAATTTATTGGCGTGTTCTGTTAGTTCTACATATTTAAGAATATCCATTACCTTTTTCTCTGTTTCCTTTGAATATTTAACTAAACGACTATTAAGCATCCTCGTATAGACCTTCATCTTCTTCAAGATATTACTACTATTTAACTCCTTGACATTAAGACTATAAGCCACATTATCAAAGACATTCATATGGGGAAATAAAGCATAACTTTGGAAAACCATTCCACAGTTTCTTCGATTGGGCTCCACATCATTTACTACATTCCCACCAATTTTAACAATCCCATTTGTAGGCTCTTCAAATCCGGCAATACATCGCATTGTTGTAGTTTTACCACAGCCAGATGGACCCAGAAGGGCGAAAAATTCGCCCTCTTTTATGTCCAAGTCTATATTACGAAGTACAGTCACATCCGAAAAGTCCTTTCTCAATTGTTCAACTACAACTGAACTCATATCATCAACTTCCTTTATTGTATTTTAGTGTTCCACTCATCTCTGATACGATCGTAATTCTCGTTCACCCATTCAATATCTAGATCAACAGCATTATCTTTAATGTTTTCTACGTTTAAAGGAGTTGTTGATTCAACATCTGGGCTAATAGGGATGTGATTCCAATCAGCTAATATTTGTTGGGCATCCTCCGTTAACATAAAGTCGATGAACTTCTTTCCACCTTCTGGATTTGGGCCATCTTTTACAAGTGTTGCAGGGTTAACTAAGATCGGTGTTTTATCAGGAACGACAAAGTCTATTGTTTCACCATTTTCCATATGTTCATATGCCATGAAGTCGAAACCAATCCCAATATGTGCCTCACCCATTGCAGCACCTTTAGTTGGACCTGATCCCGAATCTGGGATTGAATTTGCTTGATCATTCAGCTTTTGGAAGTATTCCCATCCTTCTTCTTCACCGTGTTGCATCATATAACTTAACACCATTAAAGTAGAGGTTCCCGATGCCGCCGGGTTTGGAAACTGTATTTTACCCTCCCATTTTGGATCGAGTAAGTCTTCCCATGTTTTCGGTGCTTCTTCCTCGGAAACTAATTCTGTATTATACGCAAATCCAAGCACAAAAATTTCTACCCCTACATAATAATCATCTTCATGCTTCACTTTGATTCCATCATCTACTACTTCCCAATCTTCTGCACTTTCTGGTATATAAGTGGTAATAATATCTTTATCAACTGCTGATTCAAATGGAAGTAGACCTCCCCCACCATACCAAACATCTGCCTGTGGATTTCCTTTTTCAGCCATCATTTTATTAACCAAAACATTTGTTCCTGCATAGTCAACATTTACTGTACCACCATGAACTTCCTCAAACTTCTGGGCAAGTTCCTTCGATAAGTCAGGTGTTTCTGGCGAGTATAACGTTATTGTTCCAACATCCCCGTCTCCATCCCCATCTTTATTTCCACCATCACCTGAAGAGTCATCGCCAGCACATGCACTGAGTATAAATACACCAAATAATAACACAAAAACAATTCTTGAATACGCTTTCATATTTTTCCCTCCTATTTAGAGAACACTCCCATAAAA
The DNA here is from genome assembly GCA_035302925.1 of Virgibacillus sp. GTDB lineage: Bacteria > Bacillota > Bacilli > Bacillales > Amphibacillaceae > CALAMD01. The sequence goes on from DATGSG010000113.1 coordinate 29,733, forward strand.
ATAAAGGAGAAGATACAAAATTAACATGACCTTTATATGTGCAAAAAGGGCACTTCATTTCATTCTCTTCTCCTGGATTCTCTATGAGATATATTCAATTACCTACAATACTAGCAAACGCTTACATTTTTGTAAAGAGTTATTTAAATATTTCATGTTTTAAAGTGTATTGATGCAGATATTTGCATGAACATCCATTTATCTAGCTTTATTAAGAAGTGTGATTACTGTTTAATATACTATGAATATAGATCAAAAGTACCATTTCAACCTGTTTAGGTCTCCTACATTATCCCCATAGACTTAATTTTCTAAATATAGCATACTTAAAATGATATAAATAGAATAGAAGGAGGGTTTTACTCTAGCATTCTAATATATTGTTAATCTAGTTTTCATATAAAGAAGGTCGAAAAAGTATCTAAACTACGAGGAGATGGGAAATTGAAAAAGTATCTATTTAGTTTTATTATCTTATTAGCCTTAACTCTGATCATGATGCCTGGTCAAAGTATCGCATATGCAAAGCCGGATAAACCAACATTGAATCCAAACCGAATACTGAATGTGGCCCATAGAGGGGCTTCTGGACATGCTCCCGAACATACATTACCAGCTTATCGGATCGGTGAACAAATGCATGCTGACTATATTGAAATCGATTTACAAATGACAAAAGACGGTGTTTTAATAGCGATGCATGATGAAACAGTGGATCGAACTACAAACGGGACAGGAGCTGTTAAAGACTTTACACTCGCTGAAATTAAACAATTAGATGCGGGTTCATGGTTCAATACAATGTATCCTGACCAGGCAGATCAAGCATATGTAGGATTAGAAGTACCTACATTGGAAGAGATTATCGATGAGCATGGAAGGGGGTCCAGATACTATATTGAAACGAAATCCCCAGATGTATATCCTGGAATGGAAGAAGAATTGCTGAGGATCCTCCACAAACATAAATTAATTGGGCCAAATGGTCCATCAAGTAAAGTGCTATTACAATCCTTTAGTAGTGAAAGTTTGGAGATTATCAATTCCATGAATCCAAATATTCCACTAGTCCAGCTCATTTCATACACTGCACCCGCTGTGATTACGGATGAAGAACTCAATGAAATTAAAGAGTATGCTATTGGGATTGGTGCTAGTTATACAAGAATAGATCGCGAATATATTCAAAAGGTACGTGAACATGATCTGCTCATGCACCCGTATACCGTTAATAACGAAGAAGATATGAACCAAGTACTTGATTGGGGCGCTACAGGAATGTTTACCAACTATCCGGACCGCTTAAGAAATGTATTAAGAGATAGATAACACTAGAAAATAATTAAATCAAAAGAGTAGTGTGAACTGCTCTTTTTTCATCTGCATTATTATTTTATTCACTAAAGAATTATGCCCTTACTTCAATGGTTGCGATCTTCTCGATTTCGGCAATATCATTATATACTTCAGAAGTTTCTACCCCATCATCAACAATGATTAATAAGACAACAAGATGGGAGCCATCTGGATTATCTTTAATGCGGATATTATCTACATGAATCACTCGTTTCTCAATGTCTTTAATAATATCCGTAATATCTTCGCGATTCCCTACCTTAATTCTTAAATAGAGCTCTTTAATATGCAATTTTCTTACACCGATACGATCGATTATGAGTGGAATCACTTTCACACTAATTAATAAAAAGATAACTCCTACTGTTGCTTCGATATAAAACCCAGCCCCTGTTGCGATTCCAATTCCCGCTGCCCCCCAAACCAATGCTGCGGTCGTTAGCCCTGTAACGGTGTCATCTCCTCTACGTAAAATCACACCTGCCCCTAGGAAACCAACACCCGAGACAATTTGCGCTGCCAATCTCATTGGATCCATCCGGATTTCCGCGGCTTGTGTCGCTGGGAATAAGTAGGCAGATTGAATGGATACAATCGTTAATAAACAACTCACAATGGAGATCACGAGGATCGTTTTTAAGCCTAATGACTTTCTTTTTAATTCTCGTTCAAGACCTATCATTAACCCTAAAATCGTTGCCGCAAATAACCGAAACAACATTTCTAAATCGGTACTATTAAAAACTTCAATCATTATTTACACCTGCTTCCCTAAACTCATTTAACACATAGATGCCTTGCTAGACAATAAGCAAGGCATCTATTCATAACCTATTTACCCTCTATAATGAACTTCATAATCCCTATTTATAGCTACACCACAACTACATATAGAAGCGACGTCGCTTGTACGGTAATTATGAAATTCATTCATGTTGTGAATATTTCCGGATTGTTGGAAAACACACCGTCAACACCATTATTTACTAACTTACCATACTGTTCAAGATCATTCACTGTATACGGGAATACTTTATACCCGTATCTATGAAACGCGTCAATAAATGCTTTATCCGTATATGATACATGTGGGTGCACACTTGAAATGTTTAACCCGCTTCGCTTTACATATTCCCATGGTTTCAGTATACGGTAATAAAGTAATAATCCTAATGAAATAGCTGGATTTAGCCGTTGCACCTTCTCTAAAGCGAGATGGTCAAATGACGAGATAATAATTTGAGTGAGCCGCTTGTTTTTGTCTAAACAAGCGAGCAAAATTTCCTCAATCCCCTCATAAATGATGGGTATATTCTTTATTTCAATATTAATAACTAAATCATCTGGACAAATAGCTAGAATTTCTTGCAATGTTGCTAATGTGGTTCCTTTATATTCATCAGAAAAGACTGAACCAACATCGATTTGTTTAATCTCAGCTAATGTATATTCTTTGATCAGACCCGGATAATCCGGGTTAAACCGTTCAATACTTTGATCATGAATCACGACGAGTTCTCTATCTTTGGTGAGCTGTACATCAAGTTCTATAGCCTGAGCACCGCCATCAATCGCCTTCATCATAGCTGGTAATGTATTTTCAGGGGCCTCTGTAAGGGAGCCCCTGTGTGCAAAATTTAATACCAAATCAGACACACTCCTCCTTAATTCAAGGCATCATTAATTTTTTCTGTTGCATCATCTAATGCATCAGCTGGGTCTTTGCCTTCATACATTTCTCCTAAAGCTGTCTCAATAATTTTTCTAGCCTCTGGCAGCACTTCTGTTAATGCTCCATTTGTTGCAGGTCCTTCTGTTGTAGCCTCCAATTGATCAACAGCCGTTGTATACTGTGGATATTCTTCATAGACGTCTTTTAGAACTTGTTCTTCATA
>DATGSG010000114.1:0-15562 GCA_035302925.1 Virgibacillus sp.
ATTCTACCACGTCCGGTCAAACAAATACGATCTTGTTCATTTAAAGCCATATAATGAATATCTAAAGATGTCGTGCCCATATGGTTTACTTTGACATACATTTTTAATTGTTCGTTGAAGAAAATTTGCTGATGGTAATCACATTGAAGATCCGCAACAATTGGAATACCCTCATTTCCTTCGTTTTCATTGTTTTGCATAAAAAAGCCAAGTGATTTTAAATATTCGATTCTTGCTTCCTCAAAATAAATAAAGGGTGATACATTATTCACATGACCAAACATATCTGTTTCAGAAAAACGAATATTTACCGGTATGTAAAATGAAAATCCTTCTTTCCATTGTTCTAGATCATCGATATATGCTATAGACTTCAATTTCATATCCCTCTCTGCCTTCATTTTTTAGCCTATACAATTTAAAAGCCCCCACCAAATAATTGGCGGGAGCTTTTAATTATTTGTATTCAATCACTTAATAAGCATTGTCACTACCAAAGAAGTTCTTAAATGCCTGAATATTTGTTGCTCTATTCATTGCGGCAATGGATGTTGTAAGTGGAATTCCTTTCGGGCAAACCTCTACACAGTTTTGCGCGTTTCCACAACCTGTAATCCCATTGTCTTCCATTAAGCCACTCAGTCGCTCACTCTTATTCATATCACCTGTTGGATGATTGTTAAACAAACGAGCTTGTGATAAGGCCGCAGGTCCAATGAAATCAGATTTATCATTTACGTTTGGACATGCTTCTAAACAAACTCCACACGTCATACATTTAGAAAGTTCATATGCCCATTCGCGTTTTTTCTCTGGCATACGTGGTCCTGGTCCCAAATCATGCGTTCCATCAATTGGGATCCAAGCTTTGATTTGTTTGAGTGCATCGAACATCACTTCACGGTCTACAATTAGATCACGAACAACCGGGAATGTACTCATCGGAGCCAAACGAATTGGCTGCTCTAAATTATCTACTAATGTAGCACATGATTGTCTAGCGGTTCCATTGATCACCATTGAACATGCACCACAAACTTCTTCCAAACAGCTCATTTCCCAATATACGGGGGCTGTTTTTTTACCTTCCGCTGTAACGGGATTTTTCTGTATTTCCATTAATCCCGAAATCACATTCATATTTCGACGGTATGGAATGTTGAATGTTTCCTCATAAGGCTCAGCTTCAGGTCCTTCTTGTCTTGTAATAATAAAGGTAATGTTTTTTGTTTCAGCCATTTTCAATTTTCACTCCTTAATGTTTTTGAGTATAGTCACGCAGTCTTGGTTCTATAAGTGAGGTATCGACCTCTTCATAGGATAGATCAGGAGCATTGGATTCCTTATTAAATCTCGCAATTGTTGTCTTGAGGAACTCCTCATCATTTCGTTCTGGAAAATCAGGTTTATAATGTGCTCCGCGACTTTCATTACGGTTATAAGCACCCATCGTTATGACACGAGCCAAATGTAGCATGTTTTTGAGCTGGCGAGTAAACATAACACCTTGGTTACTCCATCTAGACGTATCATTGATACTAATATTGTCCCAACGCTCTAATAGTTCTTCTATTTTTTTATCTGTTTTAAGTAACCGATCATTATAACGAACAACCGTTACATTATCTGTCATCCAATCTCCTAGTTCTTGATGAATTTGATAGGCGTTTTCTTCACCATCCATTTTCATTAACGCTTCAAATTTATCTTGTTCTTCTTTTACATGGTCATCAAATAGTTTAGTAGGCATATCTTCAACATGCATTTCTAAACCTTCGATATATTTAATCGAACTAACTCCTGCAACATCTCCACCATAAATGGCTGATAATAATGAGTTCGCTCCCAAACGGTTTCCACCATGCTGTGAGTAATCACATTCTCCTGCCGCAAAAATACCAGGAATGTTTGTCATTTGATCATAATCTACCCATAAGCCGCCCATTGAATAATGTACAGCTGGGAAAATCTTCATCGGTACTTTACGTGGATCTTCACCTACAAACTTTTCATAGATGTCGATAATCCCACCAAGTTTAACATCGAGTTCTTTAGGATCCATATGTGACACATCTAGATAGACCATATTCTCTCCATTAATACCGAGCTTCTGATTGACACAAACATCGAATATTTCACGAGTAGCGATATCACGCGTAACGAGGTTACCGTAAGCTGGATATTTTTCCTCAAGGAAATACCAAGGTTCACCGTCTTTATACGTCCACACACGACCACCTTCACCACGTGCTGACTCACTCATTAAACGAAGCTTGTCATCACCAGGTATTGCCGTTGGGTGAATTTGAATAAATTCACCATTTGCATATTTAACACCTTGTTGGTATAAAATACTAGCAGCAGAACCTGTATTAATAATTGAGTTTGTTGATTTTCCAAAAATAATTCCCGGTCCGCCTGTTGCCATAATAATCGCATCAGATGGAAATGACTTGATTTCATGTGTGACTATATCTTGAGCTACGAGTCCTCTACTAACACCATCATCATCAATGGTCGCACCGAGGAATTCCCAGCTTTCGTATTTAGTAACAAGTCCTTCTACTTCGAAGCGACGAACTTGTTCGTCTAATGCATATAATAATTGTTGGCCAGTAGTAGCCCCTGCATATGCCGTACGATGGTGTTGCGTACCACCAAAACGACGGAAGTCTAGCAATCCTTCCGGTGTACGGTTAAACATAACACCCATTCGATCTAACATATTAATAATTCTTGGTGCTGCATCACACATTGCTTTTACGGGTGGTTGGTTCGCTAAGAAGTCTCCACCATAAACAGTATCTTCTAAGTGAATGGCTGGCGAATCCCCCTCACCTTTTGTGTTTACTGCACCATTAATTCCACCTTGGGCACACACAGAGTGAGAACGTTTTACAGGGACAATGGAAAATAGGTCAACATTAACACCGGATTCAGCTGCTTTGATTGTTGCCATCAGACCGGCAAGTCCACCACCTACAACTGCAATTTTACGATTACTCATAATGAATACTCACTCCTTCTATTAATTCAATTATACTCCATAAGCAAATCTAATGATTGATCGAATACCTAAATAAGTAACCCCTAGAAATACAAAGATTGTTGCTACAGATACGACTCTTTGTGAACGCGGTGACTGTGCGATTCCCCATGACACGCAAAAACTCCATAAACCATTAGCTAGATGGAAGGTCGTAGAGATGACCCCAATTGCGTAAAACCAAAATATCCATGGTTGAGTTAATAAATCGGCCATAAGGTCAAAGCTTAATTCTGATCCAAGCGCTACTTGAATACGTGTCTGCCAAACGTGAACGACTATAAATAGGAATGTAATGATCCCCGTAATCCGTTGCAATTTGAACATCCAATTTCGGAAGTAACCATAACTTTTAGCGTTATTCCGAGCAGTAAAGACTATGTATACACCGAGCACAGCGTGAAATAGAATTGGCAAGTAAATAACAAGTGTTTCTAATAATAGCACAAATGGTAAATTTGCCATGAAATTCGCTGCTTTGTTAAAGCTTTCTTCACCATATACAACAAAATGGTTTACAACAAGATGTTGTACAACAAAGATTCCGATTGGAAGAACACCTAATAATGAATGTAGTCTTCTCATATTAAATCCGTTTTTATTGAACATGTGATGCCCCCCCTTAAACAAAACTTAGTATTTGTAAAGATTAGTACAAATTTCAAATAATAATGCACATACGTATAATTGCCTCGGAAGGCTATTATACGACTTCTATAACATAGATCGAACATGTTTATTGTACTTCTATCTTTTGAAATCGTCAAGAAAAGGACATATTTTATTTTTACTAATGAAAGGACTTACATCGACCGGATTTTTTTACTGAAATGATACTTGCACATTATGGTATTTAAATAGATAATACAGATAGAGGAACAATAGAGTTTTATTATATTTTTTATTGTTTATTGTTATTACTGAAAAGGATGATATCTATGGCAAATAAGCAAACAGCACTTTCGCTCTCTTTACTCGATGAATTACATACTTCAGGAGCAGGTTATGATGTTTTACGTTATATAAGCCTACCTAATTTATTTGGTGAAGAATCAAGTACGATGCTTTACTTTATGGGGAAAAATCTAGCTAGAAGTTTAAATCTGGGTAGTTTAGATGATCTTTATCATGCAGCCGACAAGTTAGGCTGGGGAAGATTAGAACTCGTTAAAAAACGGCGTCGATCATTAACGTTTAACTTAATGGCTGATGCTGTTTTCCACCGCTTGCAAGCATCAGTTGATGTTGACTTTCGTATGGAAGCTGGGTTTATCGCAGAAACCATACAATTGCTAGAAGGCATCGATTGCGAATGTGTGGAAAAGATTCATCCTAAAATCCATCAGGTTGAATTTAATGTGATCTACACTACATAATCAATACGAAATAAGCCATCAACTGCGATATGCGGTAGGTGGCTTATTTTCATTAAATTATTGTCTTACCCTCTATGGAGATATGTATATATTTCACTTCCAATCTTTGTTAAGGTCTTCTTGGCAAGATACTCGCTACAATTCTTTGAAAGGACAGCAATGGTCATTGTTCGACCACCAACATAAAAAACCCCAACTTCGTGTTGAATGCCCTTTATTTGACCTGTTTTGCTTGCTAACTCCCAGTACGGTCGTACACCAACTAGATTGGATTGCCTGCCTGGTAAATCTATTGTTAGACCCGTTTGGATTTGCTGCTTCTTCATAATTGAAACCATTTGCTCACAGACTTGTAGGGAGACAATTTTTCCGGTTACCATTTTCTTTAAAAACAAGGATACATCTGCACATATAATTATATTTCTTCCTTCCGCATTAACAGGTACGGTCATCAATTTATTATAGATATGACTATTCGCCATTCCGATCTCCGTCATCATCTGTTGAATCGTTTCCATCTGGACCAAGTCAATAAGGATGTTTGTTGCTGTATTGTCACTCTGAATAATCATGAGCATAAGCAAATCATAAATAGATAACTTTAGTCCTGGAGTCATCTGCTGCAATACACCTGCCCCGCCCACTAGATCTGATTGTTTTAGAGTAATGGAATTATCAAGTGAAAATTGCTCCTTCTCTGCCATAGCAAAAACGGTAGCCATAATAGGCAGCTTAATGACACTTGCAGCATAAAACGGAGTCCACTCATTTCGCCTCCATACATGGCCATAATCCAAATCCTCTAATACGATCGCCCATTCTCCCTCAGTCTTCTCGAGTTCTCCTTCGATCGCTTCAGTTAATCCATTCATTTATAACGCATCCTTATTGACCGTTTTATCAGAATTACCGCTATTATTGTATGTATAGAGGACGCAACTATTCCTCTACTTTATTTAAATGATCAATAATTGTTGCCGCAACGGCTTTCGGGATACCTAATTTAACAATCTCTTCAATTGTTGCTTTCTTAATATTATCAAGCGATTTAAAATGACTTAATAAGGCTTTTCGTCGTTTTTCGCCTACTCCTGGTATGTCATCTAATTCAGACTGAAATAGTCCCTTACCCCTTAGCTGGCGATGAAAGGTAATGGCAAAACGATGGACTTCATCCTGTATACGTTGCACAAGATAGAATTCTTGTGACTGTCTTGCTAATGGGACAGGTGTGGGTGGGAATCCATATAATAATTCACTTGTTTTATGACGGTCATCTTTTACTAACCCACATAAAGGAATATCAAGCCCTAATTCATTCTCCAAAACATCTAAAGCGACACTCATCTGCCCCTTACCACCATCAACGATAATCAGGTCTGGTAATGGCAAATCATCCTTCAGTACACGAGAATAACGTCGTCGTACAACCTCACGCATAGTTTCATAATCATCTGGACCCTTTACACCCTGAATTTTATACTTTCGATACCCTTTCTTGTCCGCCCGTCCGTCTATAAAAGTAACCATTGCAGAAACAGGATCGGTTCCTTGGATATTTGAGTTATCAAAAGCTTCGATTCGATGGGGGGTATCAATATGAAGTGTTTTTCCAAGTTGTTCGATTGCCAGGATTGTTCTTTCTTCATCACGTTCTATTAAAGCGAATTTTTCTTCTAAAGCAATCGTCGCATTTTTTTGCGCTAATTTCACCAATTGTTTCTTCTGACCTCTAAAGGGAGTAAACACATCAACATCAAGTAACTCTTTTAATAAATCTGTGTCTGTACCGATCGGAACGAATATATTATCCGGTTTTAAATGGTTTTGATGTAAATAAAACCTCCCAATATAACTAACAAACGCCTCTTCTGGATCAGCGAAAAAAGGAAATATAGCGACATCCCTTTCAATCAATTTTCCTGCACGAATGAAAAAGACTTGAACACACATCCAGCCCTTATTATAATGATACGCAAATACATCTCGATCAACACGATCATTGAGGATCACTTTCTGCCTCTCCATGATCACTTCAATATGTTGAATTTGATCGCGTAATTCTTGTGCACGCTCATAATTTAATTGTTCACTTGCCGCATACATATTATCGATTAAATCAGTCTTTATCTCACCATATCCGCCATGTAAGAAAGAAGTTATTTTTTGGATGATGTCTTTATACATGTCAACCGAAGCAGGCTCTTCACTACAGGCTAAACATTGCCCCATATGATAGTAAAGACAAAAACGTCCTGGTGGATTATTACATTTTCGAAGTGGATACAGGCGGTCAAGAAGACGTTTTGTTTCTCTAGCAGCAATCACGTTTGGATAAGGACCAAAGTATTTAGCCTTATCCTTTTTCACTTGTCTAGAGATTAATAGTCGTGGATGTCTTTCATTTGTAATCTTTAAATAGGGGTATGATTTATCATCTTTTAATAAGACATTGTATTTCGGGTCGTATTTCTTAATTAAATTCATCTCTAAGATGAGTGCATCGATTTCTGATGTCGTAACGATGTACTCAAAATCAACGATCTCTTGTACGAGGCGTTGTGTTTTTTTATCATTTGCTCCAGTAAAATAAGAGCGCACCCTATTTTTTAATGTTTTTGATTTACCTACATAAATAATCGTGTCCTGTTTATCTTTCATTAAATAGCAACCGGGTAGTGTGGGAAGCACAGACAACTTTTCTTTTATTGTTGGATTCATAGTTTGGTTACATCCCTTTTTTCTTTGCATAATAAAGTAGATCCCCTGCTCTGTTTACAACAAGGGATCTACTTTTATAACTATGCATATTTACTTACGCATGTTTGTTAATGAGCTCTTCTAGTGCTTCTTTCGGCTGGAAACCAACAACTTGATCAACGACATTACCATCTTTAATCAATAATAATGTTGGAATACTCATGACACCAAACTTTCCTGCTGTCTCTTGGTTTTCATCAACATCTAATTTAACAATCTTGACCTTATCATCCATTTCACTATCTAACTCTTCAAGAACTGGTGCAATCATTTTACAAGGGCCACACCAAGGAGCCCAAAAATCTGCTAAAACAAGGCCTTCTGCTGTTTCTTTTTCAAAGTCTTGATCTGTAACATTTATAATCGCCATCTTTAATTCCTCCATTCATTCACTAACATCTCTAATTATATCATCGTTATTCCATCCTTGCTACTACTTTGCTTATCAACAAGTAGGTTTGACACGCATGCATTCTTATATATAAAAAACCTGACTAATGATTAGTCAGATTTTTTACTTTGTTTATTTTGTCGAATATTATTGGATTTGCTTAATTTCTTCGATTAGCAATGGGATGATTTCAAATAAATCCCCAACAATGCCATAATCAGCGATATTGAAGATCGTTGCTTCTGGATCCTTATTAATCGCAACAATTACTTTTGAGTTTGACATCCCTGCAACGTGCTGAATGGCTCCTGAGATTCCAACAGCAATATACAAGTCAGGTGTAATGACTTTACCGGTTTGTCCGATTTGCAATGAATAATCACAATACTCCGCATCACAGGCTCCACGTGATGCACCGACTGCTCCACCTAATAACTCAGCTAATTCATATAAAGGTTCAAAACCCTCTTCACTTCTTACTCCACGTCCTCCGGCTATAACGACACTTGCCTCAGACATATCAACACCTTCAGCTGTTTTTCGAATAACTTCTTTAATGATCGTACGAATGTTTTTAATGTCGACTTCTTTTGCTTCAACATCACCTGTACGTGACTCATCTTTTTCTAACATCGGGATGTTATTAGGACGAATGGTTGCAAATATAGTTCCATCCGATACTTTTTTCTTTTCAAATGCTTTACCTGAATAGATCGGTCTCGTGAAGATGACATCATCACCATCAGTTTCTATTTCAATTGCGTCTGAAACTAGGCCCATGTCTAATTTACTGGCAATTTTTGGTGTGACATCTTTACCAATTGATGTATGTCCCATAATAATTCCAGAAGGGGATACGTCTTCAATCACACTTAGGATAGCCTGTGAATAACCTTCAGATGTATATTCTTTTAAATCGGCATGTTCCACCGTTACAACACGGTCGGCACCGTAATGAACCATTTCTTCAGCTAAACTTGCTAATCCACTATCTCCACAAAGCACCCCAACAACCTCACCATCAGTTTTCACCTGTTTAGCTGCTGCGATTGCTTCGAACGTTACATTACGTAGTTCTCCATCTCTTGTTTCACCAATTACTAATAATGTTTCACTCATGTCATTTCTCCTTCCTCTTCTAAAGTCTTATAGTACTTTATCTTTGTCGTGTAGTAATGAAACTAGTTCTTTTACTTGATCTTCTATTTCGCCTTCTAATACACGTCCAGCTTCTTTTTCCGCCGGTAAAAAGATGTCAACTGTTTCTGTTTTTGCTTCAACATCATCTTCATCTAAATCTAAATCATCAAGTTCTAACTCCTCTAAAGGTTTACTTTTAGCCTTCATAATTCCTGGCAGTGAAGGATATCTTGGTTCGTTTAGTCCTTGCTGACAAGTTACGAGTAATGGAAGACTGACTTCGATTTTTTCAAGGTCTCCCTCAATATCTTTCTCAATATAAGCCGTTCCACCATCTATTTTAAGATCTACAATCGTTGTGACAAATGGAATATCGAGTAAGGCTGCAACTCGAGGTCCTACTTGACCACTTGCTTCATCAATTGCTACGTTACCGCCCAAAATAAGATCTGGTTCTTTATCTTTAAAAAACGCTTCCAATATTTTGGCTGTTGTATACTGATCCCCTTCATCAAGGTCTTCTTCCGTATCAATCAATACGGCTTTATCAGCGCCCATTGCTAATGCTGTACGTAATTGTTTTTCTGAATCTTCATCACCAATCGTTACAACAGTAACTTCTCCACCATGTTCATCACGTTGAGTAATTGCTTCTTCAACGGCATATTCATCATAAGGGTTGATAATGAATTCAGCACCGTCGTCTTCAATTTCACCATCAGTTATAACAATTTTATCTTCTGTATCAAACGTCTTTTTTAATAACACATAAATATTCAAGTGATTTCCTCCTTTAAATTATGCTCAAAATATAACTTTTGAACAACTCCAGTAGTTGATTTAATCTTTAAAATTAGGCTTTCTTTTTTCCATGAAGGCTTGAACCCCTTCTCTAGCGTCTTCTGTACCAAATATTTCACCAAATGCTACAGCTTCTTCATGAACCCCTTTAGCAAATTGTTCTGTTTTTGCATAAGGAACTAGTTTCATAATCGCATTGATTGATCCTTTACTTTTCGCTGCAATTAGACTTGCTAGTTTATGAGTCTCTTCATCTAGGTTATCGTCAGCAACAGCTTTGTTCGCTAATCCAGCGGTATAGGCTTCCTCCCCAGAAATTGGTGTTCCCGTTAGCATCATTTCATAAGCCTTCGCCGAACCAACATAATGCGGAAGACGCTGTGTTCCAGCAAATCCAGGAATAATCCCCAATGTTGTTTCTGGTAAACCTAATTTGGCACTTTCCGTGACAATTCGAATATGGCACGCCATTGCTAATTCTAATCCACCGCCTAAAGCAGCGCCATGAATCGAAGCAATGATTGGGATTGAATACTGTTCAATTCGATCAAATATCTGCTGTCCTTTTTCTGCTAATGTTTGATAGTCAGATGCATTTTGAAAAGAAGTGAACTCTTTAATATCCGCTCCAGCTGAGAAGAATTTCCCTTCTCCCTTAATAATGAGCACCTTCATCTTGTTTTCCTCTTCAATTTTATCAAGTTGCTTATCAAGCTCTTCCAATATTGTGCTTGATAGCGCATTTGCAGGCGGACTTTTGATCGTTATGATGCCCATTTGATTTTTAGTATCATAAGCTAATGTCTTCAAATTGATCCTCCTCTTCAATTTGTCGTAGGAAAACTTAACACGAACGAATCCGTGCTACTTATTAACCGTGAGCCCGGTTGTGAGTAACGAATGAACACCAGGAGCTTGTTCCATTAAATCATATCGATGTTCTTTCATAACCCAATTTGTAACAATCTCATCCATTGTACCAAAAATCATTTGTCTAACCAAAGGAGTATTTAGATCTTTTTGATAAATTCCTTCCTGAATACCCTCCATAATAATCGTATCGATGACCGTTAAGTATGGTTTCAATATGCCATTGATTTGGATACGCAAATCAATTTTAGATTGTCTTAGTTCCAATTGGGTGACGACTGCTAGACTATGATCCTCAGCCAATTGTTTGAAATGCATCTCGATTAAAACAAGCAGCTTATCATGCGCATTGTCCTGTTTATTGATATTCTCAATCGCTTTATCAATAAATTGTCCCATTTTCTCTTTGAATACAGATACTAAGATATCTTCTTTATTCTTAAAGTACAGATAAATTGTACCATCAGCAACACCAGCTTTGCTGGCTATTTTTGATACTTGTGAACCATGATATCCATTTTCTGCAATTATTTCTACGGCTGCTTCGATGATCTGCATATATTTCGGTCGCGTACTTTTCATCGTATTCCCCTTCTTAAATTAGATCACTCTTTAAAAATATGAATGAACAATCATTCATAAGTAATTATAACGAAGGCCCTTCATGCTGTCAACAATAAAGCTGTCTTTTTACAAGCGTACATCATATCAGCTTGATTCAATTGGCAACGGAACTATTTTCTTTTTCTTCCTCAATTAATTGTCTACGTAGTATCTTGCCTACCGCTGTTTTAGGTAATTCGTCTCTAAATTCATAAAGTCGTGGAACTTTATAAGCGGCTAAATGACTTCGACAAAACGTATTTAATTCTTTTTCATCTAGTTCATAACCTGCTTTTGGTACGATAAATGCCTTGACTGTTTCACCTCTATACGGATCAGGAACACCTGCAACGACAACTTCTTTAACTCCTTCATACTCATAAAGTACTTCTTCTATCTCTCTCGGATACACATTATAACCAGCAGCGATAATCATATCTCCTTTTCGATCGGCAATATAGAAGTAGCCTTTATCATCCATATAACCAAGATCACCTGTATATAGCCAACCATCACGTAGCACTTCCTCTGTTTCCTCGGGATTATTCCAGTACCCTTTCATTACCTGGGGTCCTTTAACAACAAGCTCACCGATTTCCCCGATTGGCAGATCTTTCATCGTTTCCATATCGACAATTCGTGAATCTGTATCTGGCCAAGGTATACCGATACTTCCGGCGACACGATTTTGCCACACTAAGTTCGCATGTGTGACAGGCGAGGATTCTGTTAAACCATAGCCTTCTACAAGGCGTCCCCCGGTTATTTTCTCGAATTGCTCCTGAACTTCAGTAGGTAGTGGTGCAGATCCACTAATACAAGCATCAATTGATGATAAATCATATTTATCTAGGTCTGGGTGATTTAAGATTCCCACATAAATCGTTGGTGCCCCAGGAAATAAGGTAGGCTTCAATTTGTCGATTGTTTTTAATACATCTTTCGGATTGAACTTCGGCATAAGAATCATCTTTGATCCTTGCATAATCGACATATTCATGACGGTTGTCATCCCATACACATGGAAAAATGGCAGTACACCTAAAACAATTTCTTCTCCACGCCGTGTTTTATAAAGCCATGCTTCACACATTTGCACATTTGAGACTAAGTTACGATGTGTCAACATGACCCCTTTTGGATGACCTGTTGTTCCACCCGTGTATTGCAGCAAGGCCAGATCTTCAGCCGGATCAACCTCTACTTTTTTATACGCGTTTGATGTTTCTTTAATCGCTTTACTCCAAACATGTGTATCAGCGGTCTGCTCAACTTTCACAACCATATTATACTCTTTCTTTTGAATATAAGGATATATTAGATTTTTCGGAAATGGTAAGTAGTCTTTTATTGCTGTAACTATTGTATGCTCGATGTCTGTGTTTCCCCGTATATTCGTCACACGTGGCAATAAAATATCTAAACAAATAATTAGTTTCGCTCCCGAATCCTTAAGCTGATATTCAAGTTCACGTTCCGTATACAATGGGTTTGTCTGGACAACTGTCGCCCCTGCAAATAAGGCGCCATAATAACCAATAACCGATTGTGGACTATTCGGTAGCATAATTGCCACCCGATCCCCTTTTTCCACCCCTAATGTTTGCATATAATGCGCCATTCTTTTTGATTCCTCAAAAAGCTCTGAGAATGTGATATCTTTCCCCATAAAATGAAGCGCTTTCTTTTCTCCGTATAATTCAGCGCTTTTCACCAAATACTCTTGTAATGGTTTGCTATCATAAGAAACTCCAAATGGTATTTCCTCCGGATAGTGTTGATGCCATAACTTTTTTTCTCCCATTATTTTATCCCCCTTCAGAACAACCTTATTTTCAGTATACCGTGAATACCCATATTTTTGAAATATAAATTACTTTTAAAACAAAAAAACTTATCATTCGATTGTTTTTTTGCTTTAAACAGATAGGTACAAATCGTACGTGCTCCCACCACTTATCCATCTTATACTAAATAAATAAATCCAACAATAACAAATAAAACCGCTACTACAATAAGTATCTTTGCTAATTTTTCCAATTGCTTCTCTCCCTATTACCCAGCCTACAATTTATTATCTACCTTGAATGAATTTCATAATTACCAAAACCAGCAACACCGATACAATATGTAGTTAAGAATGGTTCAACGCAACTATATGTTGTAACGGTGTTGCACTAAACCGGTATTATGAAATTCATTAACATGGATAACGTTAAGAAAATATAATGATTGTAACGCCATCTCCGCCTTCTGATTGTGTTCCCGATTTTGCTTCAGCTATGCTCGGGTGATTTTTTGCAAAGTTTTGGACTCCTTTTCGAAGTGCACCCGTTCCTTTTCCGTGAATAACAGTCACTTGGTTATGTCCTGCTAATAATGCATCATCAATATACTTTTCTACTTTAGACAAAGCATCCTGATACCGTTCCCCCCGGATATCAATTTCCGTACGTGCACGCTCACCTGATCCCTTAACCATGGCAACTGGTTTCACCTTTGCTTGTTTCTCTTGTTTACGAATTTGTAGATTACTACTCTTCACATTAACACGCATATTTCCTACTTGGACAATATACTCTGATTCTTCGATTTGCTCTAAAATAATTCCTGTTTGATTAAAGCTTAAAACGGTCACTTCGTCTCCTATTTCCAATGTTTTGCTCATCTGGTCCTGGCTAACTGCTTGTTCCACTTTTTTAGTTGATAGATCTGGCTGGGCATCTGTAAGCATCTTTTTAGCTTCGATCCATTCATGCTCTTTAAAGCCCGCCTTCGTTTTCATCTTACGAATCTCTTCTATAATTAATTCTGCTTCATCACGCGCATTTTTTAATGCCTTCTCCGCTTTTTCTTCCGCCTTTTTATAGAGTTGCTCCTTTTTCCGATCGAAGGCAGCCCATTCGTTCTCTATCTCTTTTTTTAATTTTTCGCTTTCTAGTAATACATCATGAGACTTTTCATAATCTTGTTCAGCAAGTCGCTTTGATTCTTCTAAAGATTGAATCATGCTTTCCACTTGTTTAGAATCAACCCCAATATGTGTTTTAGCTCTTTCAATGATTTTCTTTTCTAAGCCAAGCCGCATAGAGATTTCAAAGGCATTACTCCTACCAGGCACGCCTATTAGGAGCCGATACGTTGGTTGTAATGTTTCGATGTTAAATTCTACTGATGCATTTATGACATTTTCGCGATTATATCCATAAGCTTTTAGTTCAGGATAATGAGTCGTCGCAATGATTCGAGCATCTCTTGATAAGACCTCGTCTAAAATCGACATGGCCAAAGCTGCCCCTTCTTGAGGATCTGTACCTGCCCCTAGTTCATCAAATAAAACCAATGATTTATGATTCACATATTTCATGATGTTCACGATATTGGTCATGTGGGATGAAAACGTACTTAAGTTTTGCTCGATCGATTGCTCATCCCCGATATCCGCATACACTTGATCAAACACAGCAATTTCACAACCATCATAAGCTGGAATCTGCAATCCTGATTGTGCCATTAATACACAGAGTCCAACCATTTTTAAAACGACTGTTTTTCCACCTGTATTTGGTCCGGTAATAACGATTGTCGAAAATGTTTCTCCTAATTCAATATCATTCGCGACGACATCTTCTTCCGGAATTAGAGGATGGCGGGCTTGTACCATTTTAATGATTCCTTGATCATTGATCTTTGGCTTCGCGGCATTCATTTCTTTTCCTAATTTTGCGCGTGCATAAATAAAGTCGATCTCTGCTAAGGCAAGTACATTTTCATATAGATAAGGATATTGAGTAGCAACTTTCTCACTGAGCCCTCTTAAAATGACTTCGATCTCTTGCTTTTCTTTCAGTCGAGATTCTTGCAATTTATTATTTAGTTCTACAACTGCTTTCGGCTCCATAAACAATGTTTGTCCTGAGGCGGATTGATCGTGAACAACCCCTCCAACTGCATTCCGATGTTCTTGTTTAACAGGTAACACATAACGATCATTGCGGATTGTTATGATCGAATCAGATAATAAATTCCCTTTTGTTCTCGTGAAGTTTTCTAGTCTTTCGCGAACCCTACCCTCTGATGCACGAATCGACGAACGAATGCCTCTTAGTTTTGCTGAAGCATTGTCTAGAACATTCCCATGGTCATCAATACAGCGATTAATTTGTTGTTCCAAATCACGCAAGAACGTAATACGATCAGCAATACCTTGTAAAATAGGTAGATTTTCCTCTAGTTGATCCATAAAAGTTTTGACAAGTCTGCCACCATAAAGTGTGTCCGCAATGTCTAAGCATTCCTGGGTATTCAGAACACCACCAATTTCACTTCTTTTTAAGCTAGGGCGAATGTCAACAATTCCTCCAAGTGGGATAACTTCATTGATTCGGATAATCTGAGCCGCTTCATCTGTTTCATTTTGTCGTTGTTCAACGACCTCCATTTCAGGTGAGGGTGTTAATTGGGTGACAAACTCCGCACCTAATGATGTAGCCGTGTGTGCTCTTAATTGATCGATTATTTTATTGAATTCAAGTACGTGAAAAATGCGTTCATTCATGCGAAAGTAACTCCTTT
>DATGSG010000115.1:0-26432 GCA_035302925.1 Virgibacillus sp.
TTTTGAACCGGAGGGGAAGATCGTATATGACCACGAATAAACGAAGTCGATGATAAAGATAATTCCCCAAACGATAGACAGCCCATAAGCTGTTTCATTCGCATACGGTGTTTTCGCTGCATCCTCGACACCAATCCATGATAAATCGCTAAGATAATAAATGGCATCTTGAATCGAGTTAACAGATCCGTAGCTCCACAGAATCGCTTGAACGATAATGAAGATAATCAAATGAATGATTGAACTGATTCGATACTTCCTGGCGATATATTTAGGATCTTTCGCCTGCTTCATCTTCCTGAGATCCTGTTTTGTCAACAGATTGACGCCACGCCAATTTCCGATTTTATCACGCATCCAACGGTCTAATTTCTTAAAGTCGGAAACACCTAATGTAACTGCATAAAGGAGAAACACGGTAATGATGATTTGAAAATTTGAAATTTCACCTGTGTCTTGGTAAATGAGCCAACCAATCAGTGCTTCAAGACCGAGAAATACAATAAATAACAGGATGAAAAGCGTACTCAGTTGTCGCCGATCTAAAAAATACCGAATGACTCCAAATAATAATAAAGAAACCCATGACAATACTTCTAAGACAATAAAAATTTCCCATTGGAACGTAACGATAAATTCCATCAGCACTTCCCCCGTCACTGTATTGTACACTTCTAATTACTGAGTTTATCCGCCTTATTCCTAGAAGTCAATTCATTTTTGATCATGGTGGCGAAAGGGTAGGCGCGACATATTATTGAATTATAAAGTATGCGAAACATATATGTTTTGTTATCTTTTTTTGAAAACCGTAATCCTCCGTAGTAAAAAGAATGATAAGCCATAAATAATGATACCTATTGCAAATAATTGAATGTAGAAAGTCTGATCTAATGTCTGAAATTGAGCAACTAAAAACTCCGTAAGCCAACCTTGAGCGAATCCGGTTAAAATCAAGATGAAAAGTAAGCCGATAAACGCGCTGCCAACGAGTAAACCGTAGCGATAAAATAATAAGCTGAGCACAAACATAAATGAAAATAAGAAAAACATGATGGTCAAATCAATAAAAATACGATTGATCCACGTATCATCCGTAAAATAAGCTACGTGTAAAAACATAAAATTATCGACTCCAATTTTCTGAACGAATAAATCTACAATCACTTGAAGTGTACTTCCAACGGTTGTCATGGCAATGGAAATACCTATGAAGAAAGTCACTAAACTTATAAAGATGTTTTTTCGTGTGGCTCCTCTTTTTAGCGAAAAAGGGATAGATTCCTTTACCGTTAGAAATCCTAAGATCGCACAGTAGACGTACATAGGTCCTGTTAATGAAAACGTCATAAAACTTCCCTCTATATTTTTTATCATATACGCAATCGTTAAGCTAATAACTAAGATGCCCATCAGTATCGTCCAAAATATAGTCAGCGGGTAACGTGCATCTGTAAAGTTAAAGTATAGCAGTCCTTTTATTTGCCTTCCCATATTTTCGCCTCCCCACTTTCCGTTAAATAAATCATTAACTCTTGAATTGGGATTCCTTCAGCTGTTAATCCCGCATCCTTTGCTTCAGTTGATGAACAAAATGTATACGCTGTCATCATTCCGGAGAGTTGTTTCTTATGAATGACCCGCCTATCTGCAATAAACGCTTCGACTTGAGCCACTGTTCCTGATATCGCACATGTCTGTCTGCGCAATGTTTCTGATTCTTCTTTTAAGATTAACTTTCCCGCTTGTAAAATAAGCACTTCTTCAAATAATAAACTCACTTCATCGATAAGATGGGTCGATAAAATAATCGTTCGCTGCTCTGCTTCGTATCCTGCTACTAACTGCCCATAAAATTTCTTCCTTGCTGCTGCATCAAGCCCGATATATGGTTCATCAAAGACCGTAATCGGTGCTTTACTCGCTAATCCCACTGTTACACCTAAAGCTGACTCCATCCCTTTTGATAATTCTTTCACTTTAGCATTCGGGTTCAGATTGTATTCTTTAATAAGTGAATAGGCTAGTTCATTATCCCATGTTGGATAGAAAAAGGAGAATATTTTCAATATGTTTTTTATTTTTAAATCCCGTTTAAAGTTATCGCTTTCTTTTATTAGACAGATTGATTCTGTCACATGCTGATTGTCAAACGGATTGAGCCCATCTATTTCGATCTGACCACTTGACGCTATATTCTGTCCAGCAAGTATTTCCATAAATGTTGTCTTTCCCGCACCGTTTCTCCCGAGTAACCCGTAGATCTTCGGACCGTCTAATGTAAATGAAAGATCCTCTAAAGCTGCTATATCACCATATTTTTTCGTGACTCCTTTTACCTCTATTTTCATGATCTTTCCCCCTCTTTTTTTACCATATCGATAAGCTGCTCATTTGTCATGCCCAGTTTTTTTGCTTCCTTTTTTAATGGGCTTATATAATGCTCATAAAAGATATCAATCCTTTTCTTTACTAACATATTCCGAGCATGGTCCGTAACAAACATACCTACTCCCCTTCGTTTAAATAAAATGTCTTCCTCGACGAGCTCATTGACCCCTTTAGCTGCTGTTGCTGGGTTAATTTTATAAAAAACGGCAAATTCATTTGTTGATGGGATACGTTCTCCGGCTTTGATGGTTTCGTTTATAATTGAATCCTCAATATTTTCCTTCACTTGTAAATAAATTGGTTGATCCTCGTTTAATTCGTGTTTCATACGTCACCACCCCGTTCACTACTTAGTTGGTCATGTAACTAACCATATAACCATAAAATCTATTTGTCAATCCTTTTTTTGAAATAAAAATAAGGCTTTGCATTCAAGTCGCAAAACCTTTAGGATGTTCGTTGTATTTTATTCGGCCTGTTTTTCAATGATTCCTTCCGCCGGGCTTTTACTTGGTAAAATAAAATAGCCTTCACCGTTCGTTTGAATAATGAGATCGCCAAATACGGCAGTCGAGTAAATTTGTGCATTGACTTGATTTAGATTTTTAATTACTTTCGGAACTGGATGTCCGTAATCATTGTTTTTTAAATATGTTAAGATGGCAACACTTGGATTAACTGCTTGTAAAAAAGGGAGTGAACTACTTGATTTTGATCCATGATGGGCGACTTTTACAACATCTGCTTGCACACTATACTTCTTCATTAACGCTTTTTCTTGGGCCACTTCTACATCACCCAAAAACAGAAAGCTCATGTCCTTATAACTTGCTTTTACTACGATTGACGATTGATTGGAACTTTTAAAATGTTCATACGTATTTAAGATTTGAATGTCTACATCTTCGTCGATACGAATCATTTCGCTCTCTTTTGCGGTATGAATGGGAATCTTTTGCATGCTAATTTCATGAAGATATTGTCGATATGTTTTCGTCGTATGTAGTTTTCCTGAATCGATAATTAGTTGAATTGGCATGGTTTTCATGACATATAATAGTCCACCAATATGATCAATATCAGGGTGTGTGGCAAAGAGAAGATCAAGTTGATCAATATCATGTTTCTTTAAATAAGCCACGACCTTTTTCCCCGCTTCTGGTGGACCACCATCAATTAAAATGTTTTTATCTGTCGGCGTTTGAATGAGCATGCTATCGCCTTGCCCCACATCAATAAAATGGATCTTCATACTATTTTCATCTGTCGCCTCAACAACGGAAAATGAAGTGCTAATCAACATACTTAAAAACAGTATTAAGATAACTCGTTTATGATGGGTTCTCATGAAAACATCCTTTTTAGCGATAATGTCTGTTTAGTTTGACACCATTTCATTTAAATTATGAATAAAATTATAAAAAAGGATGTTTTGGATAACATCAGGATTAGAAAGGGTGGCAGTGCGCGACTTCGCGCTGTTCATGCGCGACTTTTCGCGTTCGTGCGCGACTTTCGGCGTTCATGCGCGACTTTTCGCTGTTCGTGCGCGACTTTTCGCGTTCATGCGCGACTTTTCGCGTTCGTGCGCGACTTTTCGCTGTTCATGCGCGACTTTCGGCGTTCATGCGCGACTTGACGCTGTTCGTGCGCGACTTTCGGCGTTCATGCGCGACTTGACGCTGTTCATGCGCGACTTTTCGCTGTTCATGCGCGACCTCAAGCCATTCATGCGCGACTTCACGCCATTCATGCGCGACTTCAGCCAGCCAGCCAACCTCACAACGGCAAAAAACCCCGCTGCTTCAGCGGGGTTTTTGTTATACTTCTTTAACGGTGATTTCTTCGTCGATCGCGTCGACACGTACATCTTTTACTGTTTCTTTTGCTAAGATCAGATCAGTTAGTTGATCTTCTATTTTATCTTGGATGACTCTGCGTAGTGGTCTTGCTCCAAAACGGCGGTCATAGCCAAGTTTGACTAATTGCTGTTTTGCTTCATCTGTAATAGTAATGTTAATTTCATTTTCTTCAATGGTTTCTTCAAGTTCAGCAAGCATCAGATCAACAATCTCAAGTAAGCTATCTTCTTCGAGTTCATTGAACGTAATGATGGTATCGAAACGGTTTAAAAACTCTGGTTTAAAGTAATCGCTGAGGTTCTCTAAAGTAGACACAGCCTCGTGTTTCGATTGGAAACCAACATTTACTTGCTTATCTCCTGTTCCAGCATTACTTGTCATAATGATGACTGCTTCTTTAAAGCTCACTTGACGGCCATGTGAATCTGTTAAATGACCATCTTCCATAATTTGCAGGAACATATTTTGTACATCTGGATGTGCTTTTTCAATTTCATCTAATAATATAATCGAATACGGATTGTGTCGGACTTGCTCTGTTAATTGTCCAGCGTCTTCATGACCAACATATCCTGGAGGTGAGCCGATAATTTTTGAAACAGCATGTCGCTCCATGTATTCACTCATATCGAGACGAATTAGTGAATTCCTCGAACCGAATAATTCTTCGGCAAGCACTTTTGTAATTTCAGTCTTACCTACACCTGTTGGTCCAACAAATAAAAATGAACCAATTGGACGTTCTTTCGATTTCAAGCCTGCTCTACTACGGCGGACTGATTTTGCAATACTGTCGACTGCTTGATCCTGACCAATTATCTTTTCCCGTAGATTTTCAGCTAAATCATTCATTTGCTTCTGTTCATCTGCTTGTAACTTTGTCACTGGAATTCCCGTTTTTTCTTCGACAATTAATTCGATATCAGCAACGGAAACATCCATGCTTACATCCTTTTTCTGCTCCTCATTTACTTTTTCGAGTTGTTTCTTCACGTTAATTTCTTGATAACGTAAATGAGCTGCTGTTTCATAATCTTCTAATTCTGCTGCTTGTTCTTTTTCCTTTATAATATCTTCTAATCGTTTTTCAATTGATTCACGGTCAATCACTGTGTTTGCTAAGTTGAGTCTTGATCCGACTTCATCCATTAAATCAATTGCTTTATCCGGTAAAAATCGATCTTGAATATAACGGTTCGATAAATTTACACAAGCTTCAATCGTTTCTTCTGGATAATGTACTTCATGATACGATTCATAGCGATCTTTAATTCCATTTAAAATGAGTACCGCTTCTTCAGGTGCGGGCTCCTTCACCATAACTGGTTGTAAACGCCGTTCAAGTGCTGCGTCTTTTTCAATTTGACGATATTCCTTTAATGTCGTTGCCCCAATCATCTGGAGATCGCCTCGCGCTAATGCTGGTTTTAAAATATTCCCGGCATCCATTTGTGAGCTATCTGCAGCTCCTGCGCCTACTAATAAATGAATCTCATCAATAAATAGAATGACATCATCGCGATTTTGTACCTCTTCGATTAATTGTTTCATTCGTTCCTCAAATTGACCACGAATACCTGTGTTTGCGACTAAGGAAGCAACATCTAATAAATACACTTCTTTATTCATTAATTTTGCTGGTACATCACCCGCAATAATTTTTACAGCAAGCCCTTCAGCAATTGCTGTTTTTCCTACTCCAGGCTCCCCAATTAAAACAGGGTTATTCTTATTACGACGATTCAATGTTTCAATGACGCGTTTAATTTCAACCGCACGGCCAATGACCGGATCGATTAATTCATTTCTTGCATCATTTGTAACGTTTTTTCCCAGTTGATCCAATAATCCCTTTTCTTCCTGACCCTGAGTTTGTTTTGTTCTCATACTTGCTTTATTCGCTCCATTCCCTTGGAAAGATTGATTGGAAAATGCATCCTGTGCATGTCCGCTAAATGAAGGATCTGAATTCATAATTCTACCTTGAAGTTCACTAAAACACTCATTACATAAATGCATCTGTATCCGCCTATTATTAATGTGCATCGCCAGATTTAATGTTGCACCATTTGTACCACAGTGTTGACAGTTCATATTCTATTCCTCCTCAGAATTGATTGATCTATTTTATATTTCTTTGACTTTGACTATATTTGACCTATGACCATAGTATAGTCTGACCTGTTCTGACTTTCAAGTATTCTGCTTATCTTGTGTATTCACACGTACACACAGAAAAAAAGCACGCAAATGAATCAGCTGTTCCTGATCCTTTTACATGCTTGTATTGTGATGATGTACTTTCAAGTCATCCATTCATCAACGGTCCGTTTTATTGTTTGTGCTACTCTCGAAGTTCGACTCTTCTAATTTTACCTGACACCGTTTTCGGGAGTTCATTGATAAATTCAATTACCCGTGGATATTTGTACGGTGCGGTTAACTGTTTCACATGATCTTGTAATTCTTTTATGAGTGCTTGCCCATCATATTCGATATTCGGTTTCAATACGATAAATGCTTTCACAATATTCCCCCGAATTTCATCTGGACTTGCCACAACCGCACATTCTTGAACTGCTTGATGTTTTACTAAGGCATCTTCCACTTCAAAAGGTCCAATCGTATAACCAGAGCTAATAATAATATCATCACTTCGCCCTTCAAACCAATAGTACCCATCCTCATCCTTATAAGCTTTGTCACCTGTAATATAATAATCTTCACGAATACCCATTGCTGTCCGTTCAGGATCTTTATAATATTCCCTGAATAAAGCCGGACAATCTACATGAACAGCAATATCACCGACTTCTTTAATGGCTACTTTTTGGCCAAACTCATCAATAATATCCACGTCATTTTCATTACCTGGTGTCGGTTTCCCCATCGAGCCTGGTTTAACTTCCATATCTTTCAGAATTCCGATTAACAACGTATTTTCCGTTTGACCATACCCATCCCGAACCGTTACACTAAATTGCGCACGAAACACATCGATCACTTCACGGTTTAATGGCTCGCCTGCAGACACGGCATTTCGTAAATTCGGTAGGTTAAAGTCACTGAGGCGATCCACCTTGGCCATCAATCGATATTCTGTCGGCGTACAACATAATACATTAATGTCGTGATCTTCTAATAAATGTAAATAGGTCGTCGGTTCAAATTTCCCTTGATAAATAAAACCGGTTGCTCCTGAACCTAAAACCGATAAAAAAGGACTCCATACCCATTTCTGCCAACCAGGTCCAGCTGTGGCCCATACTGTATCTTCCGCTTCAATTCCTAACCAATGTTCGGCAACTGTTCGAAGATGAGCATATCCCCATGCATGTGTATGGACGACTCCTTTTGGACGACCTGTTGTTCCAGATGTATACGGCAAAAAGGCAATATCATCTCTCATCGTATTTGCGATCTCCAACTCATCTGAAATGGTTTCTTTTACTTCATCTAGGTATTCCCAACCTGGAACATGTTCCCCAATAACAAAGCGTTTTAACTTGTCATACTCTTTAATCTCTCGATAAGCGTCGACAAATGGATAATAACTGACAACCCCACTTACTTCACCATGACTGACACGGTATTGTAAATCTTCTGTCGTTAACATTTCTGAGCTCGGAATAATAATAATCCCCGTTTTTAAAGCGGCTAAATAGACCTCGTATGCTTCAATTAAACGGGGGATCATAATTAAGAGTTTGTCACCTTTTCTTAAACCACTTGCTAAAAGTGCATTTCCAATCTGATTTGCGTTTTTGATTAACAAATCATATGTAATTTCTTTTTTATTACCTGTCTCATCTGTCCAAATCAATGCTTGCTTATTCGGATCTGCAGCATGTTTTTCGATTTCGGATACAATATTATAATGATGTGGAGCAATTAATTTTTGCCTGTTCATAACGATCCACTCCAATCTGATTAGATAATTTAATTATAACAAAATTCGGATCATTATGAAATGACAAAAAAAGAGGACTAACATGCATTGTCCTCTCTTCTGTCCTTATAAATGATAGATTCCTTTCGGTAATTGATCTTGTAGGATGAGGTCATCTAAACTTTTGAAATGATACCCTTGTTCCTTTAGTTCTACAATGATATCTTCAAGCGCCTCGGCATTATCTTCTGAAACGGTGTGGAGTAAAATAATCGCGCCTGGATGAATTTGCTTAATGACTTGATCAAAAGCATACTGACCGCCTTTTTGCTTATCTGTATTCCAATCGCTAAATGCGAGCGACCAAAACACGTGAGTATAACCGAGTTCATTGGACCATTTTAGTGTCTCTTCATTGAAGGTACCCTTTGGTGGACGCATAAATTTTAATTCCTTTTGGTCTGACACATCGGCAACAGCTGCCTCTAAACTTTCCAACTCTTCTTTCATCGATCGTTGCGAAATCGTTGTGAAATCTGGATGATGATAAGAATGATTACCAATCATATGCCCGTTATCCACCATCTTCTTCACCAAATCAGGCTCACTTTTCACATAGTGCCCCGTAACAAAGAATGTCGCGGGAACGGATTGTTTTTCTAAGACTGTTAAGACATTATCGGTATATCCTTGTTCATATCCATTATCAAATGTTAGATAGACATTCTTTTCACCCGAATGATCCACATAATAAGCACCATATTTCTCCAACAGCGCCTTATACTTACCAACCTCCGGAACCTCATGATTGGCATTCTTTTTATATCCCCAACCGAATCCACTACTCGCTTGAATCTGTTCATAAGACATTGAAATAAAGAGAAAGATGATCATCCATGATGTTAATAACATATTTTTACGCATAGCAACCCACCTATTTTTTATTTACTTTAACCCAAAACAGGTGTGGTATGCCTAGAAGTTGCTTCCAGTTGGTGAGGTGCTATATGGTGACGATAAAGCTTAAACCGTAACATCTTTAATCAACAAGGCTGGATTACGATATTACTCAGAATAATCCTTCTTCACTTCGTATGTTCCATTTCCGTTTTCAACCTACATCTTCACTTCTAGTGTGATGCGACGTAAAAAATGCCTTCTTGTAGCGTATATTTTATATTGACTAGGAACAAGACCGTCATGTATACTTAAAATAGATCATGAATATAATAGTAAACGACTGAATGGTGTGGTTTCACCATTCAGCCAAGTGTAATATCCCTTCAAAGGGGAGACTCACATTTCGGATATAATATAACCACCCTACATGCTTGTCAGGCGCAAAGGGTGGTTATTTTTTTTGATCTGACAGCAATGCTATCGTTAACGTAGCAAAAGAGATCATTAAAATCAATGACTCGAATACTGTCATACCATCACCTCCTTCCAAAAAGGAGGTGAGCCCCACCCTTGAAGCCTTCTTACACCATCATAAGTATAGCAAAGTTTAACCTACCATGAAACATTTATTTTCACAATAATCTACTTAATGAATTTCATAATACCGGTTTAGTGCCACATCGCCACAACATATAGTTGCGTTGAACCATTCTTAACTATATGTGCTAGCGATGTGGCTGATTAGGGTAATTATGAAATTCATTCCTACTAACAAACAAATCGAAGAACGCCTTTATTTGCACAGCAACCTTCTGGAAGGGTAAAGTAGGCTACAGAGCATGCAATGTGAATCACCAATTTACGGAGCCATCTTTTACATATCTAGTCACCGAATTCATCAATACGATACGAGGAGTGCTGACAATTCCCACAGCTAAAGCCATGGGGTTCTTTGGGTTAGTGGGAACTTGCCACCAACATCACACTTCCTAGGGCGACCTTATCAACCTTGTGGTTGAGGTTGCCATCCCTACACTGTTGCGATTTTCCAAAGAAGTTCGTGGGGCTAAAACGTATAGTTTGGTGCTACTCCGACTAGCCAATGAAGACCGTTCGTGCACTTGCGCCACCACTCAATTATTAAAGTCGGCAAATTTGTCATTCCGACTGGTCTGTATTAAGCGACATACCAACGCATTTGCTTGTTACTGTGTTGCTCGAGTCTTGCGACTTCCTGATGATGCAATGCGACGAAGTTCTGCCATTGACCGTTGCACAAGTCTATTTGTTCATTAAGGAATATCTTTCTACGGTATCGAGGACAAAATACAAAGTGATAGTTAAGAGGGCTTACAGTTGTCTTGGTTCTACGAAAATCCTCCATATCCATATTACATCATAGCGGTCATACGTTCGCAATGCATACATGCACAATTAGAAAACAAAAAAGAACGAGAAACTGATAGAAGTCGGCTTACGACACCCCGCAAGGGGATGCCCCACGCCGAACTCACTATCATCCCCCCCCTAAAGGAGTGGGCTTTCTCGTTCGTAAGTTCTGTAAGCGCATAATTTTATCTTGCCTAAAGCTCTTCATTTTTGTATAATTGCCCTAATTCACATCTTCTTTATATTTTTAATATCATCTTCAAGTAGAATAGGAGACGAATAAATGATCACTGCAACATGGGATTGGTTATGGGTTAAGCACTATCAAGTGAAAGATTTATTGAGCTTCTTTGTAAGACCCAATACTTCAAAAATGGGGACTAAAACGGATAGTGTTACAGCTTCAGGGAGTTCAAGTATTCCATCCCGAAAGTCAGGTAACAATGGCGATAACAAACCCGGCTATAAAACAGCCCAGCTTTTCGGACTTATTTTAGGACCACTATTATTTATATTAATTCTATTGTTCTTCACTCCTGAGGGCTTATCCGCTGAAGGACGTGCCGTTTTAGCTGGTACATCATGGATTGCAATTTGGTGGATGACGGAAGCTCTTCCAATTCCAGTAACTTCATTATTACCAATCATATTATTTCCATTAACAAATGCTTTAGATATTAGTGAGACAACATCTGCCTATGGAGATAATGTTGTTTTCCTATTTATGGGTGGATTTATGATTGCGTTAGCGATGGAAAAATGGGACCTTCATAAAAGAATCGCTCTCACGATTATCTCGTTTATTGGAACAAATACAAATCTGATTATTCTTGGATTTATGGTTGCCACTGGATTTTTATCGATGTGGATATCGAACACTGCAACTGCCATGATGATGGTTCCCATCGGACTTGCTATTATTTATCAAGTTACAGATGCTCTAAAAGATCGACCGGAAATCGACACTTCTAAAGAAAACTTTAGTTTTGGTAAGGCGCTCATGTTAGGGATTGCTTACTCGGCATCTTTAGGTGGTGTTGCAACATTAATTGGTACACCACCGAACACATTACTAGCTGGTGCTATTAATAAAATGTACGGAATTGAACTCTCTTTTGCTAAATGGATGCTCTTCGGTGTACCCATTGCCTGGACATTTATTATTATTGCTTGGTTCTACCTTGTAAAAGTTGCTTATCCTTCAGAATTCAAACATTTACCAGGTGGAAAAGCGGTTATTCAACGTGAGAAAGAAAAGCTTGGTAAAGCATCTTATGAAGAGATTGCTGTTTTCATTATTTTCATCGGGGCCGCTTTGGCTTGGATAAGCCGTTCATTCGTCTTGCAAGAGCTTAACGAAAATATTGATGACACCGTAATTGCACTTGTTGCTGCACTTATTTTGTTCATCATCCCATCGAAAAACAGAAAAGGTGATCGGCTACTCGATTGGGAAACAGCGGTAAAGCTCCCATGGGGAATCCTCCTCTTATTTGGTGGTGGACTAGCAATTGCCGCAGGGTTTGTTGAATCTGGTCTTTCCGAATGGATTGGTAGCCAGTTAATCGCTCTACAAGGCGTTCATATGCTCATGATTTTATTCGTTGTCACAGCGCTCGTTATCTTCTTAACAGAGATTACATCGAATACGGCGACCGCATCCATGATGTTCCCAATTATGGCCTCCTTAGCAGTTGCTTTAGAGATTCACCCATATAGTGTGATGATCGCCGCTGCAGTAGCTGCCTCATGTGCATTTATGTTGCCTGTTGCAACACCGCCTAACGCCGTAGTTTTCGGCTCAGGTTATTTACGTATTCCTGACATGGCAAAAGCTGGTTTCGCTTTAAACATTATAGGAATATTTCTCGTCACATTAGCGATCTATTTCTTACTTCCATTTGCCTGGGGGATCGATTTAACACAATTACCGGCAATGTTTAAATAGCAGAATATCATTGTTTGATCGTCGAACTCATTTCAACCAACCAATTAAAAAGCCAGGAAGGGGAATCATAGATCTCCCGTTCCTGGCTTTTCTTTATGTCATCAAACGTTTATGTAATCGATTTGAAATCAAGCGAACAAAACTAATATAGATAATGGGTAATAAACCAATTAGTAAAACGAACCCATTCCAGCCGAACCGATCCCAGATTGGACCAAGCACCGAACTTCCACCCGCCACCCCAATATAATAAGCAACAAGGTACAAGCTTGAGGCGCTTCCTTTATAATGTGTTGCCTCATGACTCACCGAGGTAGCCGTTAATGAATGGGCCGTGAAGAACCCGAAACATGTTACACAGAGACCGATGATGATAATCGGCAATGACATACTAAGCGTTAGGAGCACGCCCAACGATAAAATGAACACCCCGACAATACGCATCCTCTTCAAGCCAAGGAAGCGCGCTAACCATCCCGCAAGCAATGATCCAGCAATTCCAAATCCATAAGCAAAAAACAGATAAGAGATAAACCGTAAAGAGAGAAAAAACGGTGGTTCCTGTAAATAAAATGGTAAATAAGTCCATACTCCTGTAAATGAAAACTGTAAAACAATTCCTAAGCCAAATACGAGCAATAAAGCCGGATTTTTTAAATGAAATAAGAACCCTTCAATATCTTGAGTGAACGTCACATTGCTCGGCATGAAATAGCGTGATTTAGGTAGTTTTAAAAAGACGATAAGCGTAATGATCGCACCAACAAGCCCTAAAAGATAAAATGACTTTTCCCATGAATAAAGATCTGTCATGTACCCAGTAAAAACACGTCCTATCATTCCACCAAAAGCATTACTCGAAATATACAGAGGAACGGCAATACTTAAACTTCTCTTATCAATTTCCTCACTTAAGTAAGCGAGTGAAGCTGCAGGTAAACCAGCTAATACCAAACCTTGAATAAATCTCAAAACCAATAATAAAATAAATGACTCTGTTAATGGAATGATTAAAAATAAAAGGAATGATCCCACGAGTGCACCCTTAATAAAGAATGTTCGTCCATACCGATCAGATAATAGTCCGAGAACATTTAAACCAATAATAAGACCTACGATCGTAAGCGATAAGGAAAGGCTCGATTTCGACACTGAGATATGAAACACATTTACAAATACCGGCAACAATGGTTGGACAGCATATAAACAAGCAAATATAAAGAAGGAGCCTAACCCCAAAACAACTGATATCTTCCAAAACTCACGATCTGTAACGGTATATCGTCTTTCTTGTTGCATCTTGTCACTTCCTGGCTATACTACATATTATAATTAATGGATACAGATAATTTTAGCATACTTTCAATCGAATCAATATGCTTATTTGATCCTAGCGATTTAATAAAATATAAAATAGAGGAGTTAATCTCTTTTATGGATTAACTCCTCTATGGTAAACCAATTTATCAAAGCTTTATCATTATGCCTGAGCGTGGACCTGGTGTTTAGATCCACGATCATCTGTACCTTGTCTTTGATATAACCAAATACCAAGGATTAAGACAAGACCAATTGCACTTGTTATTAATTCAGGCATGATTAAGAGTATGCCGCCTGCAAATAAGACAAGGCGTTCCCAGAAGGTTGAATTTCGAACGAAATAACCAACCATTGAACTACTAACCGCCACCATTCCGATCAGTGCTGTAATCACTGCAAATGTTAATTTCATTGGCGTAGCATCAACCATTACAATAATTGGGTTGTAAATGAACATATACGGAATAATAAAGGCCGCAATCGACAATTTCACCGCCGTTACCCCGGTCTTAAATGGATTGGCCCGGGCAATTCCAGCTCCGGCATAAGCCGCGAGAGAAACCGGTGGCGTAATATCAGCTACAATGCCAAAATAAAAGACAAACATATGGGCCGCTAAAGGTGGAACATCAAAACCATTGATTAGTGCTGGCGCAGCAATGGTAGCTGTCACAACATAGTTCGCTGTTGTCGGCAACCCCATACCTAATACAATACAAGCAATCATTGTAAAGATTAGTGCTAAAATCAAATGACCACCTGATAAAGCAATGATACCTGATGCAAACTTAGCACCTAACCCTGTAATGCTTACCACTCCCGCAATAATACCCGCTGTTGCTACAGCAGCAATTACCGGCAATGCAACACGTGTACCTTGCTCAAACACATCAATTGTTTTTCGAAATGACATTCTTGTTTCCTTACGGACTAAACTCACTGCAAACGCAGCGACAATTCCATAGATAGCAGCACGCTGCGGTGTAAAACCAATCATAACCGTTCCAATAATAACAACTAATGGAATAATCATAAACCCATTGCGCAATATGAGGTCTTTAAATATAGGTAATTTTGACTTTGGCAAGCCAATAATCCCCAATTTTTTTGCCTCGAAATGAGTACCTATAAAAATCCCTGCGAAATACAATATAGCGGGGACAAGTGCAGCCAACATGATCGTTGAATAAGGAACATTTAAAAAATCCATCATAATAAATGCAGCTGCCCCCATAATTGGTGGCATAATTTGTCCACCCGTGGAAGCCGATGCTTCTGTTGCAGCAGCAAACTCTGGCTTGAATCCCGACTTTTTCATCATCGGAATTGTAAAGGAGCCTGAAGCTACCGTATTCCCAACTGAACTTCCCGATACCATTCCCTGTAGAGCACTCGCTACAACGGCAGCTTTGGCTGTACCACCTGTGAAACGACCCGTTAAAGAGAAGGCTAAATCATTGAAAAACTGACCAATCTTCGTATGTACAAGTACAACACCGAAAAATAAGAATAGAAAAATAAATTTAGAGGAAATCTGAATCGGAGTACCAAACACACCACTTTCTTGGAACCATAGACTTGTCGATATCCGGTCATATGAAAAACCCGGATGTGATAGAATTTGCGTTGGAATATATTTCCCCAACAGGGCATATAAGATCATTGAAGCTGCTACAATGACGATAGGTAATCCGACTGTCCGCCTTGTTGCCTCAAGCAATAATAATACCCCGAGAATAGAGATAATAATCTCGAACGTGGAATATCCTGAAATTCTCCCCTGTAAAATGGCATCGTAATTCATGATTTTATAATACGTTACAAACATCGCCGTAAAAGCCAAAATAACATCATATGCTGGTACTGTATTCTGTTTCCTTCCCAGCCCACCTTTAATTGGAAACAGCAAGAAGATAACCCCTAAAGCCGTTCCTAAATGAACAGCTCCCTGTTTTTGCGAAGGAAGTGTTCCAAAATAACCAACATATAGATGAAAGACCGTCAAGGCAACACCTAGAAAGGTAACAACCCATGCCCACTTCCCAATATTGATCCGAAACTGACTTTCTTTATCATACTTTTCGAGCATTTCCTGAGCATCAGATTTAGACTTGTCGCTCATCTCATCACCACCTATTAAATTACCAGGAAAAGAGTATTGAAGATCTCCCTCTTTTCCTTGTTCATCTTATAAATTTAAGCATATTCTCGTTTCATAATAAGTAATGATAGCCATTACCTATTCTTTTAAATCTTCTAGACTATCAATCTCAGCACTTTCTCTCGTGATAATTTGAACAACCTCAGGATAAATATGCCCAATCACAGCAATATTGTCCACTGGCTCACCTTCAAATTCACCCTCACCATTAACCGCGTCAAGTGCAGGTACATGAACAGCCATACCAATATCTAGTTCCCCTGTATTAATATTCGCAAGATTTTCACCTGAAGCGCCTGTTTCCATATTCGTAATATTACCATCTAAATGATTATTCCAAACGTTGGCTATTTCTCCACCTAATGGATAATATGTACCACCTTGGCTACCCGTACCTAATACCATTTCGGCCTTACGATCAGACTCTTCAGCTGTTAATTCAGCAATTGGATTATCAAATGATAGACCTTGTTCTTCATAATAACGAGCTGCACCAGGATGAATCGGTAACCCTTCAGCACCGTTTAAAGCATTATCTAACGTCATTTGATCGGCTTGTGCGTGTGTAACTTCATCACCATTCTCAATCATGATTTTCGCTAACTCATAGCCTAACTCTTCATCAATCGTATCTGTATTTCCAACCATTAGAGCGTATGCAGCCACTGTTTCCAGATCTTCATCTAGAAAGTCATACGAATCTTCTGGTATCGTATAGCGTTTATAGTCACTATGTTCTTCGATGTATTCAATCGCCTCGTCTGACAACCCTAGCATCTTAACATCTCCTGCAGAGGCTTGTAAACTTTCAATGCTACCTGCAGGTAATCCGAGTACACCGAGGGTAATATCAATATTTCCATCTTGAACACCATCTGCAGCACCCGAAAAATCTTCCTGGAATCCTTCGTAATCACCTTCATCTAGTCCATAAGCACCCAAAATAACTTTAGATGCGGAGTTTGTTTCACTACCGACTGGGCCAATCGCAATCTTAGCCTTATCGCCACCACAAGCTGCTAATAATACAATACTAAACATAACCACCATTAAACTTACTATCTTTTTATTCATTGAACTCCTCCTCATATTATCATTCCTTTTTTATACTAGACTAACCGAGCCAACCATCTTTTTAAAGGCATAAAATTAAAAAGTGCCAGCACATTAGCATGAAGCTCGTCTGATTATAGTCATCAAACTGAATTAATACTTCTAATTATACTTACATTTAGATAACATAACAAATCAAGCTAATAAAACCACTCCCTAGGCTCCTTTACACGGAACGATTATGGATAACTTAAATTGTTTTCTATCTGATATAGATGGAGTCATGAAAACATGATGATTACCTGATCTAATAACCGGGATAAACTAGGTCAGATTAAAATGTCGTAGTGTACAAGATAAATACCGCAGTAATTTTATTATATTTATGAAGCGCAACACAAAAAGGACATCCCCTGATCCACTCGTAGTAACCTACCATAATTAGAAGAGTGATCAAACATGCCCACTACGTATCATATCAAAACAGAAGGTGAATTCATAGAGGTATATTTTGCAATCCGCTTTTCGAGCCGACAGACTACTTCACATCCGAATATTCGCTTCTTTAGCTTTTAATATGGATTCTTTACCTTATCGGATCAAAGCTTTGGCGGATTCCCCACATTCCCTAGCCTTTAATTGCCCCTTCTGTCATTCCTTTTGCTATTCGTTGTTGGAAGATCGCATACAATATGATGACCGGAACAATTGCAAAGACAAGACTCGCGAACAAGGTTCCCCATGCATTGGTATATTGTGCCTCACTGCTTATGTAATCAATTGCCAATGCCAATGTGTAATTCTCTTTTGTTTGAAGGAAGATTAAGGCCATAAAATATTCATTCCAAAACTGAATAGCATTCATAATCGTTACTGTAATAATTCCTGACATCGTCAGGGGCGTAATAATTTTAAATAAAATACCATACGGTGATTGTCCATCAATTGCTGCTGACTCTTCTAGCGACTTTGGTATCGTACTCATAAAACTCGTTAACACAAATATTGTAAATGGTAATTGGCTCATCGCATAAACAATTGATAGGCCGAATAAATTATCAAGTAAACTAAATTTCATTAATAAAAAGAATAATGGAATCCACCCTAATACCATTGGAATCATCATAGCGGAAACATAAACAATGAACAATATATGACTGCCACGAAATTTAATCCGCTGAATCGCATAAGCTGTTGGAATCGCTAAGGCCAAAGTAAGTATAGCACCTACAAAAGTAACGATTAAACTATTAAAAACACTTGTGTTAATGCTAAAATTTGACCAGGCATCAACAAAGTTTTGCATACTAAATGATTCGGGAAACCCCCATGGATTTCGATAGATTTCAGCATTCGATTTAAAGGATCCAAGAAACATCCAAATAATCGGATACAATACCGCAATCGTCCATAAAACCAAAGGAATACGGATCCCTGTTCTTGCCAGAATATGCCCGACACTTCGCCTCATAGCATCTCCCCCCTCTCCCATACACTGTGCTCTTTATTTATATGTATAATATTAGTACTCCACTTCATCCCTACGTAAAAATAATTGCAATAATAAGACCGTAATTAAAGAAAGAACCAAAATCATGACACCTATTGTTGCCCCATAACCAAAGTTATATTGTACAAAGGCCTGCTCATAAAGGTATGAGCCCATCACATGTGTCGAATTATTTGGTCCCCCACCAGTCATGACTTGCACGATGATGAATGAACCATTCAGTGTCGTAATCACAATATATAGAATCGATATTTTTATTTGCGGCCATACAAGGGGCAAGGTCACTTTCCAGAATTGTTGCCATTCATTAGCTCCATCAATTTCAGCTGCTTCATAATAACTCTTCGATACATTCGCAATTCCACCCATAAGCATCAACATAAACAAACCAATTCCTGCCCAGATAGATGGTAACACCAAACTCGGTAAGGCCCATTTTTCATCACCTAACCACGGCCTCGCCCAACTTTCCAGTCCTAGGTATTCTAATCCCGAGTTGACTAATCCTAGATTAGGGTTATAAATGAATGTCCAAAGAATCCCAATCACCACAACCGACATAATGTTCGGAAAGAAAAAAACAATACGATAAAAAGGTGCTTCTTTAATTTTTAATTGTGTTAAAGCGACTGCAAAAAATAATGCGAGTATCATAATACCAATGACTTTTGTAACAACAAGAAAATAATCGTGAATAATCGTATGCGGTATAATGGCATCTTTGATTAATTTTGTGTAGTTGCCAAGGCCAATAAATTCCTTTACTTGGGATGATCCAGACCAGTCGAAAAATGAATAATACAAACCACTGAACAAAGGATAAAGTGTGAATAGCGCAAACATAATAAACGTCGGAAGTAGACAAAAGGCTAAAAACATGTATTTTTGCTTTTTAGATTGTACCATTCACTCACCCTTCTCTCTGTTCATTGTGATATGAAATAAGAAGGCCTCAAGAAACCTCCTCATCTCATGCTCACACTCCCTACTCTCTATAATCAGCTGCTGCTTTTTCTGCTTCCTCCGTAAATTCTACTGCTGTCATATTTCCTAGCATAAGTGACATCAATGCATTACCAATCGGTGTTTCAAGCTCTGCACTCATTGGGTGTGGCATTTCGTATATTTGAACCTGCTCAGGATCATTAATCATTTCATTTGCTTCCATTAGATATTCAGGTACATCATCACTTTCTGATAAATCGACATCTGTAATATTCATAATCGCCCCGGTATGTTCAGAGAAAGACATCGCATATTCCCTCGTAAATGCGAACTCTACAAAAGCTTTAGCTGCCTCAGGATTTTCAGCCTTTTCGGCAATTGCTAATGGACGTAAATCTGGTACGATCGCAAATGGTTCTCCAGCATCTTGCATGGGCGATGGAATAAATCCAAAGTCAAAACCATCTGGAATATCATTCTCCATTTCATTTGGTAACCAGAAACCAACTGGAATAAAGGCATTCTCATGGAGTAAAAAGTTCATTTGGGATTGTGTATGGTTTAATGCACCGACACCAGAATCAAACATACCTTCCTCCTGCATTTTTTGAACTTTTTCCATCGTTTCTACTACCACGCTACTTGTCCAAGCACCTTCCGCTCCTGTCGTTAAATCAGCTAACAATTCATCCCCGCCTGCCGCACCAAATGCAGGGTTTAGCATTCCCCGTAAGAAATAATAAGGATGTTCACCTGATGTAACAAATGGATCAATTCCCTCCTCTTTTTTGATCGTTTCCATCGAGTTCATGAAATGATCAAAATCGGTTGGAACTTCATACCCCTTTTCTTCAAATAATGCTCGATCATACCAGGTTCCCCACGTATCAAATACGAGTGGTAATGAATATATTTCACCATCAAACTTACCTGGTTCAACGATAAAACTATCGACTAGCTTATCGCCACCCTCAAGTTCAATCTCTTTCACCCATTCCGATAGATTCATTAGCTGTCCGTCTTCAACCATCTGGGTTTCACTTGATCCAGCACCATCAATATAGACGACATCTGGTGGATTATCAGCCACCCAGCGTGAACGCATTTCATCGTTTATATTTGGTCCTGCTTGCTCAACAACTGTGACATCTGGATATGCTGATTCGAAATCAGCAATCACTTCTTTCCACCAAGAATCCCCATATCCACCAACAAAGTACTGGATTTCAAGTTCACCCGAAATTTCTCCCGTCTTTTTTTCCTCATCTTCTTTTGCATCTTCAGATGAACATGCAGTGCTTAAACCTACTAGTAAAATCGACATCATCAGTAGTACCCATAATCGGTTCTTCACCATTTTCCTCATACAAAACTCCCCCCTTCATTATGATTAATATGAATCATTCCTACCGTTCATGTATACATTCTATTTCCTTATTTTTTGATAACATAAAGAATGGTACTTTATGACCCCTTTTAGTAACATTTCATCTTATATATATGCACTCCTTTACAAGAGCATGCGAAATTCACAGCATTTATATGTTTGATGATCTGTTTTTGGCGTAATAACAGAAACATCCCCTTTTATATGATGAAAAAGAAAGGAAGCAAGGAACTGATCCTTTTGATCAATTCCTTGCTTCCTTATTACAGTTCATTTTATGGCAAATCAAGTAGGAAGATAGCACGCTCCCCCTCCTTACTTGTTTGTTATTCTTTTAAAAAAGCAACCGCATCTCTTGTTTCATCTAGATATTTAATCGTTTGCTCATATTCCTTTGAAGCGAGGCACATAAATAAAATATCAATAAGATGGAGCTGGGCGATTCGTGAAGAGGTTGCTCCACTTCTGAATGTTGCTTCTTTAGCCGCAGATGTGTGCAATTGAATATCCGATATATTACTAACTAAAGAGTTTCCGTATTTTGTTATACTGATCGTCGTAGCATTTCTTTGCTTTGCTAATGTTAATAATTTAGCGACCTCTGAGGTAGCCCCTGAAAAGGAGATCCCAACGACAACATCATCGGATCCTTTATTCGCAATCGATGTAGCAGCCATATGCATATCTGAGTAGGACTGGGCATTCTTACTAATTCTTAAAAACTTCTGTTCAGCATCTTTAGCTGCAATATATGATGCACCATAACCGATAAATACGATCGATTTCGCATGAATAAGTGCGTCAACCGCTTTTTCTAATGATGTTCCACTCATGATATCGGTCGTTTCTTTCAATGTTTGAATCGTGTTCGAAGTCATCTTTTCGATAATCGCTTGATAATCTTCATTTGGGTGGATATCACGATACCCTTCTAAATAGCGATCTTGTAAATCACCTGCGACACGAATTTTTAATTCCTGAAAACCATTAAAACCTAATGATTTACATAATCGTATAACGGCTGCACTACTCGTTTTGCTATTCTCTCCAAGCTGTAAGGCAGTAAGTAAAATTGCTTCCTGTGGATAATCGATTATATATTGGGCTATTTTTCCTTCTGAAGGTGGTAATGTGTTTACCATTTCCTTTAAGATGACAAGTCCACCTTTTACACTGGACATTTATATCTCCCCGTTTCAGATCATTTAATATACACTTATAATTTAGTGTATTTTATAATACCGATTTAGTACAACACCCGTATCGATGTTGCTGATTTTAGCAATTATGAAATTCATTCAATTGAATAACTATTCATGATGGTATCATATGGGTTATAAAAAATTAACTTAATGAATTTCATTAACTATCAACCTTTAACCGATCCGGATGAAGAACTATCAATAAAATGTCTTTGCAATAATAAAAAGACAATTAATACGGGGATTAAAGCGATGATTGATCCCGTCGCAACTTCCCTCGTGCTTGCGGCAAAGGCACCGTCTAATTTATACAATCCCAATGTCAATGGGGTTTTACTTTCATCATTTAATACGAGTAATGGCCAAAGGAAACTATTCCAAGCTGAAATAAAACTTAAAATACCTAAGGTTGCCATCATCGGTTTGACCATTGGTATTAATATCTTCCACCAAATCTGAAATACATTTGCCCCATCAATAATAGCCGACTCTTCAATTTCCTTCGGGATCGCCATAAATGCTTGGCGCATTAAAAAGATCCCAAAAGCATTAACAGCAGTTGGTAAAATCACACCTGTAAAGGTTCCTAATAATTGCATTTTATTCAATGTTAAATAGATTGGAATCATCGTCGCTTCGGCAGGAATCATCATGGTCGCAATGATAATGAGGAAGATCAGATTACGTCCTTTAAATTTCATCCTTGCTAGAGGAAATCCCGCCAGTGTGGCAATAACAATTGGAAGAAGCATCCCAAAGAAAGTTATAATAACACTATTCCATAAATATAATGGAATCGGCAATGTATTCCAGACGGTTACAAAGTTTTCAAAAGTAATGTCAGTTGGAATAAATTGAGGTGGCATCGAAAACAAGCTTTCATTTGGACCTTTTAACGTCGTTGATAATGTCCAAACAAAGGGAATGATTGTAAAGATTGCCACGATCGTTAACATGATGTAAGAGCCTAACTTCCGGTTAAACCGAAAGTTCATGAAACTTTTTTTGTTTTTTATCTTTGACTTTACTCTTCTTTCCATAGCCTTCATCTCCTTCCAACTCTATTGTTGATCTGTTTGATCTTGTATTTTCATATTAATGATTGTAATGATCAGTATGAGCATAAATAAAACGGTAGCAATGGCACTTGCATAACCCATATTGATATTTTCAAACGCTTCTTTAAATACGAGGTAGACAAGTGTTGTTGTAGAGTTTACTGGGCCTCCACCTGTCATAACTAACATTAAAGTAAATTCTTTAAATGCTCCCATCGTTGAAATAACACTGACAAAGAAGATAATTGGGCGTAACATCGGAATCGTAATATTCCATTGCTTTCTCCAAAATCCAGCCCCATCTATTTCAGCCGCTTCATATAAATCATTGGGTACCGACTGCAAACCAGCTAAATATATTAACATATAATAACCTAATCCCTGCCATACCGTAACAATGGCAACACTAATCATAGCCGTACTTTCACTTGTTAACC
Source organism: Virgibacillus sp. (assembly GCA_035302925.1). Lineage (GTDB taxonomy): Bacteria > Bacillota > Bacilli > Bacillales > Amphibacillaceae > CALAMD01. The sequence continues at coordinate 23,453 of DATGSG010000115.1, forward strand.
AAGGGACTGGTCCGAGTCCAATAAGACTGAAGACAAAATTAAATACGCCGTCCGTCGCAAACATCCATTTCCATAATAAAGCGGTAATCACAACCGATACTAAAACAGGAAAATAATAGGCGAGACGATAGAGCTTAATTCCAATCAACTGTTGATTGACAAGGACAGCTAATAATAAAGATGCAATTGTAATTGCCGGTGTAACTAAGGCCCAATAATAGACTGTGTTCCGCAATGCTTTCCAAAACTTCGGATCATTGAATAACTTCTCGAAGTTTTCCAAGCCTACCCATTGTGCGGGCGAAAACACATTATAATCAGTGAATCCCAGGTAGATGACCCAAAAAATCGGGATAATACTAAATATCATTAAAAAAATGATTGCAGGTAAAAGAAACGCCCAAGCATGTCTTGTTTTGTACAATTCAGTTCCCCCTTTCCATACCACCTGTTGCTCGTATTAATAGTCAGGTACGATGTTCAACTGAATGGATCCGTCTCCCAAAGTACCTGACGATGATTGATCATCCTTTCTATTTATAGCTATCAATCCAACATAACTAGTGACGATAATTATGAAATTTACTCTATTAACTCATTAACACGTGTTTCAGCCTCATCTAATGCTTCTTGTGGATCCTTATCATTCAGTAATACTTCTTCATAAGCTTCACTTAATATTTCATTAATTTCATTTGCCTCGGCAATTGGAGGAGCCATATCTACTGCTTTATCAATGTCGACCGCAGAATAATAGAGTCCTTTTTCTTCCGCATCATCAGAGTCCTCACCTGATGTAAAGAATTCATCTTCTGCCGCTTCCGAATTAGCTGGTAAGATCGGTACAATTTTCGAGAATTCTAATTGATTTTCAGGATTCGTCACAAACTTAACAAATTCCACTGCAACCTCTTGATGTTCACTTTGTTCAGATACGACTAAGTTTTGAATAGCAGAATACATGGTTCCTGCACGACCAACAAAACCTGGGGCTGCTTTGGATTTATCATATAGATCAGGTGAAAGATCATTGACCTGTCTATATAATTGGGGACCAGATACCCACCATGCGAGCTTCTCATCTGCATACCATTCTTTTGCTAATGCACTATCAAGTAATAAATCATCTGGAATTAAGCCTTTATCATAATAGTCTTTTCGTTCTTCAAATAACTCCAGTGCTTCTGGTGTATTAAATGCTGCTTCTGTACCCTCTTCGTTTACAAGATCAATGCCCATCGTTGGGAATAGAACCCATAGATCTTGCCAGGATGTTGTCGTGTATCCCCCACCAATTGCACCGGTTTTCTCATAAATTTCTTCAGACATTTCCCATGCTTCATCAATCGTTTCAGGTGGAGCATCAAAGCCTGCTTCTTCCAATATTTCCGTGTTGTATAAAACTCCACCAGAAGTAAAGTACCATGGAATTGCAAATGTAGCATCCCCGACGGCGCCCGATTTCCATAAACCTTCCGGATAAGTATCTTTAAAGTCGGCTGCTGCTTCATCCATATCTAAAAGAGCTCCAACACCACCTAGTTTTTTAGTAAATCTTGGATTTAAATTAACGACATCAGACATATTACCAGCCGATGCTTCGGTTAATGTCTTCTGTTCAATTTGATCTGCGGGTACATCTTCCCACTTTACGGTCACTTCTGGATGCTCATCTTCAAATTCATCAATCATTCCATTAATATAATCATCAAATGTAGGACTTAATTCCATCGTATTAAAGACGATTTCACCAGCTAGATCGCCTGTCTTCTCTCCGTCATTGGAATCATTCGCTGCTTCATCTTTATCTCCACATGCAGCTAAAACGACAAGTGTGATAACCGATAATAAGATAAGTAATTGCTTTTTCATGGTTAATATCCCCCTCCTTGTTTTCTTCACGATCATACAGATAGATGATGAAAAGTTCCCTAACGCCCCCACTACTTAATCTTTTTGGAAAAATACTCGTGCGTATCATAACACCCCCTTTACAATCATTCGTATTTTATAAACCTCACTATACTCTAAAATAATTAGTAGATCTGAAACTCGGGATATAACCAAGTCCCCATACAATCTTTTTGAAGTTTCTGTCTCTTAAAGAGAGTAGAGCGTCATTTATAATAGGAATGGCCCTCTTTTCTATTAAACTTATTCCAGCCCTACTGAATGAAAGCGCTTTATTGATATGTAATATCATTTTATATACCTTTATGTCTAAAATCAAGCTTATTATTAAAATAATATTTTAATTCTTATCGATTATTGTAGGACTTGGTGACAATGTGATCTACATTAAGTATGTAAAATGGCCAAAACACTCAGAAGAAGGAGCAGGATGGTACCTCGTAATACTAGTCTTGCAACCTTAAATGGCTTAAAAATCTATAAATATAACTGCAAAGGCAGGACTGAACACTACTTAAAATAATAAAACGCAAAATTTCCATCACAAAACGGGACGAATAAGATGGCTTCGCCCCGAAACATCGTTAAACAGCGATTATACTTCTTGCTGTTTAATCCCTCTATTTAATTGATGGATCATCATTTCTGCAAATTTTTGGCATTGTTCAATGTCTTGACGATCTGGCTCTCGATCAACCTTTAATTGGCGTGGTAATAAATGGCCGCCTAGATTCTTAATTCGGTCACTCATTAAATCAACCGCGCCTCCATACGTATCATAAAATGAATCCGCAGAACCAAAAACCCCAAATGGAATTCCTTTAATATCAACATCTCCCAAATCTTCATAAAAATCTTCTACCTCATATGGTAAATCCCCATCATCCCATGTATGTGTTCCAACCAAAACAGCGTCATAATCAGCGATCATCTCAACATCAATTCTATCAAAATCAAAAGACTTGATCACAACTTCTTGTCCATGAACAATCAAATAATCGGCGATGGCTTCTGCCATTACTTCCGTGTTTCCCGTTGTACTTGCATAGACCAACAATATATTACTCAT